>NZ_JBFAKW010000037.1:68020-72425 GCF_040655955.1 Streptomyces sp. NPDC050263
CGCCGCGGTCCTCCCCGCGGGCCGCGGCGGACCGGTCAGGGTCGCCGGAAGTCGTGAATCAGCCAAAGCGAAGCTTCAGCTGATTCACAGGCAGTCCGGAAAGGCGCGTTCACGGAACCCGCCGGAGACGTACGAGGAGGTGGAACCTCCGACCGGCACGGCATCCGCGTCCCGCTCTGCCCCTCGGACGGGCAGGAAGGCGCGACCTCGCTGGTCATGCTCCCCGGCGTCATCGCCCACAGCAGCGGTACACCACACCAGCCGGGTGCCCGCACTCTCAGCCCTGCCGGGCCTGTCGTCCCTGAACGGCCCTTCCCGGGCGAGGACTTCACCGCCCCGTTCGCCTTGCCGCCGGAGTGGGGGCAGGCTGTCCGGGTACGGGAACGAGGCCTGCCGGGTGGGGGCCGCACCAGTCGACCGCTCGGCGTGCCGGGCCAGGACATCCAGCCGGACCGCTGCGTCTGTCTTGGTCAACGGCTTGTCGATGGAGGGTTCGGCGGAGCGAGGTCCGGGACGAACGAGCCGATGAAGGTGCGGAGCATGTGCTCGATCCCCACGGCGTCGCGGTCGAAGAGCCACTGCTCCTGGAGCCCACCGAGGAGGCCCAGTGTCATGGTGGCCAGGGTTTCCGGGGCGATCACCGAGCGCAGAGCGCCGCGCTGGGCGAGCGCCGTGTACGCGGCGGTGTAGAAGGCCCGCAGGCCGCGATAGCGCTCGACGTAGTACGGGTGTGCGGGATGGTCGGGCGCGGTGGCCTCGCCGGAGGTGACGCAGTACAACGCCAGGATGCCCGGCTGGCGTTCGAGCTCGGCGACAACGGCGAGCATACCCAGGAGCGCTTCGACGGGATGCCCCTGCGGGTCGAGCGCCTGGGCTGATTCCAGGAGCTGGACGCTCTGGTCGTCACGCAGTTCCATGACCGCGGCGAGCAGGTCCTCCTTGCGGGGAAAGTGGTGACGCAGACCGGTGTGACTGATGCCGGCACGCTGGGCGATGTCCTTCGTGGAGGCCCCGTAGAAGCCCGTCTCCCCGAAGACCTCCACGCAGACTTCGAGGATCCGCCGTCGCACCTGCGCCGACTTCGCATACGGACCGCGGGCGGGAGGTGCCGACATGAGCCCTCCTGTTCCACGGCGACGACCCGTACTCTACCGAGCCCAAACCAGCAACATTGTGCTGTTTTCGTGTTAGCGTGAGCCGCCGCCGGCCCGGCGCCGAGAGAGCCGCGCGCAGATTCCTGCGCATGACCGAGGGTGAACACCATGAGCAAGTACCGCTGGGGTGTCGTCGGACCGGGCGCGATAGCGGCCGGATTCGCGGAGGCGATGCGGCTGGCCGACGGCGGGGAGATCGTCGCGGTGGCTTCGCGGTCACGGGAGCGGGCCGAGGCGTTCGGAGACCGCTTCGGGATACCGGGCCGTTACGGCGACCATGCCGCCCTCGCGGCCGACCCCGACGTCGATGTCGTCTACGTGGCGACACCGCAATCCGAGCACGAGGCACACACCCTCGCCTGCCTACGGGCAGGCAAGCACGTGCTGTGCGAAAAGCCCTTCGCTCTGAACACCGCCCAGGCTCGCCGCATGGCGGCGGAGGCCCAGGCTCGCGGGCTGTTCCTGATGGAGGCGATCTGGAGCCGCTTTCTGCCCGCCTACCGGTCCCTCACGGAGATCATCGCCGCGGGACGCATCGGTGAACCTCTTCAGGTGAAGGCGGACTTCGGGTTCCACATGCCGGCGGATCCGGAGCACCGCCTCTTCCGGCCCGACCTCGGCGGTGGCGCACTGCTCGACCTGGGGATCTACCCGGTCCAGCTGTGCCACATGGTGCTCGGCACTCCCGAACATGTCATCGCGGACGGCGTCATCGGCGGGACCGGAGTCGACGAGCAGGTCGCGGCGGTCCTGCGGCACCCCGGTGATCGGCTCGGCGTGGTCACCACGGGCTTGCGGGCCAACACGGAGTGCACGGCCCGTATCTCCGGCGCTGCCGGCTGGATCGACCTCCCGGCGTTCATGCACTGCCCCCAGGCCCTCACGGTCACCACTCCCGCGGGAACGGAACACATCGACGCCTCCCACGAAGGCAACGGAATGCAGTTCGAGATCGACGAGGTGCACCGCTGCCTCGCCGAGGGGCTCACCGAGAGCCCGGTCATGCCGCTGGCCGACACCATCGCCATCGCCGAGACCCTGGACGCCATCGGCGCCCGGATCCGCTCTGCCGCAGCAGCGTAGACCGGTGGGCTGGCGGGCAACGACGACGGGCGGAGCTGCACCCGCCATCGTGATCGGTCGGCCGTGTTCCGGCCTGCCGGTCGATGCGTGGCCGGTCCGGTTCACGTGCCCGCGCCCAGCGACGAACGGCTGCGCCGTGCGCCACAGCAGCCACAGCAGCCGCACCCGAGCCTGCGGCTACTCGGACCCGGACGAGTCCAGGGCCGGTTCCGCCCAGATGGTCTTGCCCGTGCCGGAGTGGCGCGTGCCCCGACCGCGACTGACTTGCGCCACGAGCAGCAGACCTCGACCGCCCTCGTCGTAGGTACGGGCACGGCGCAGGTGGGGTGCGGTGCTGCTGGCGTCCGAGACCTCGCAGATGAGGTGGCGGCCACGGAGCAGGCGCAGTTAGTGTTTGAACTTTCAAACCTTGCGGTGAACTCCACGAAGAGGTTGACGGACGCCACCGTCGCCACCGTCCTGGCCCTGACCGCCGTAACCACGACGGCCAAGACCGACACCCACACGCACCACCGTGCGACAGTGGTCGAAGTGCCCCTGGCCACAGACCTGATGGCGGACCCGCTCCGGCGAACTGCTCCTTCGCGCCCCGGAGCGCGGGCATACCCCATCCAGGGCGTGGATGGGCCGGATAAGGGATTCGGATTGCGCGGAGGATGGCGGCAGGCCCCCGGACAGCTCGTAGTCGTCCCTACCCGCACGCCGCTGTCCGGATCAGCCGCCGGCGTACGGCCGTCCTCAGCATGCCGTGCGCCACCGGCGCCCGTGAATGGCATGCCCGCTCCCGTACACCGTCCCCTGGAGTCGCCATGCCCGGTTCCGTGCCCCCGTCCCCCGCGGCGGTGGTTGACGCCGCCCCGTCATCCGTCGCCGTCTCGGGTCCGGCCCATCTGCTGCGGTTGACGCTGCTGATGGCAGGCAGTTGTCTGCCGATCCTGGGGGCGGTACTGATCGCCCCGGTACTCCCGAAGATGCAGGATCACTTCGAGTCCGTCCCCGGCGCCAAGGCGCTGGTGCCCCTCGCGCTGACCGTTCCGGCGCTGGCACTGGCACTGCTGGCCCCGTTCGCCGGGGTGATCGTCGACCGCCTTGGCCGCAGGCGCCTGCTGATCGTGGCGACCGTCCTGTACGCCGTGTTCGGCACGGCGCCGCTGTGGCTGGACTCGCTGGGCGCGATCATCGCCAGCCGCGCCCTGGCCGGCGTCACCGAGGCCGCGATCATGACGTGCTGCACCACGCTGATCGGCGACTATTACTCCGGTCATCAGCGGGTGAAGTACCTCGCCCTGCAGACCATGTGCGCCTCCGCGTCGGCCACCGTCTTCTTCGTGGTCGGCGGCGCCGTCGGCGCGGCGGGCTGGCGGGTCCCCTTCTGGGTGTACGCCATAAGCCTGGCGCTCGCCCCGCTGATGGCCATCGCTCTGCCCGACCCGGCAGCCGGCGGAGCCGCCGACGACGCCCCGGCCCAGACCGAAACGACCGAGGCTCCGGCCCGCCGTCCGTTCCCATGGCGGCAGTTGGGGGGTATCTGTGTTCTCACCTTCTTCGGAGCGATGGTTTTCTACACGGTCCCGGTGGAGATGGCGTACCTGCTGGACGACCTCGGCGTGAAGAGCACCGGGGTGATCGGTCTGGCCACCGCGATCGCGAGTGCCGCCACCGTGGCCGGTGCGGTCACGTTCGCCCGGCTGAAGCGCTCGCCCGACCCGATGCTGCCGGCCGTTCTCGCACTCTGTGCGACCGGTTTCGGAGTGATGTTCCTCGGGGGCAGTGCCCCGCTGCTGGTCGTGGGAGCGGTGATCAACTGCCTGGGCACGGGCATGCTGCTGCCCGCCCTTCTCACCAGTGCCATGTCCCGCCTGGCGTTCGAGGACCGCGGCCGGGGCACGGGGCTGTGGACTGCGGCCTTCTTCGGCGGTGAGTTCGTCTGCCCGCTGGTGCTGCTCGCCCTGGAGTCGGCGGTCGGCAGCCTGGCGGGTGCGGTGGGTCTGCTGGGGCTGGCTGCCGCCGCCGTCGCGGCGGGGCTGTGGGCGGCCCGGCGCCGTGCGGGCACGGCGGATCCCCGGTCCCTTCCCGAGCAGTTGGCCTGAGGACGCGGAAGCCCGACGGGGCCGGAGAGTGCCGGACTACGGCGCCCCGGACCCGTCACGCGTGTCGGCCTCGCCGCC
>NZ_JBFAKW010000038.1:0-17696 GCF_040655955.1 Streptomyces sp. NPDC050263
TCCTCGTACTGGACGTACTTGGGCTTTCGGCCGGTGCGGCGAGAGTGCGTGCCGGGCGTCGCGACGGGGCGAACGTTGCCTGCCGCGGCACTAGTGAATCCCGTACCCCACACGAGGAGTTCACCGTGCACAGGCAACCCGCAAGACTGCTCACCGTCCTCGCGGCGCTCGCCGCGTTCCTCTTCCACTCGACCGGCGTCGCCGCTCCCCGCGCCGAGGCGGCCGACGAGTGGAGCCCGCCGTCGAACCTGGTCCAGCCGCTGCACCAGGTCTGGAACCACGTCTCGACGACCTACCCCGACCTCTACGGCTTCCGCAACTACGGCTGGGACCAGGTCATGGCCAACCGGGGCAGCATCAACTACTGCGTCCGCTGGGAGTCGGACGCCCCCGTCAGCACGGGGCTGCGCGACCAGATCCACGCGGCTCTGAAGAAGCAGTTCGCCAAGTGGATGGCCGCGCAGGTGGAGAACGGCCGGGGCTACAACAACTGGCCGTACGCCACGGTCCCGGTCAACATCGTCGGCTGGGCGGTCAAGAACCGCGCCACCCTCCAGTGGACCGACAACTCGGTCGACGTCTACACCAACGTCCTCGACGACGCCGGCGCCCCGCAGTGCGCCCCCGACTGCGGGCGCTTCTTCCACCAGGACGGCAACTACTCCCGCTGCCCCGGCGGCACCGCCCGGCACTACGACCAGTCCCTCTGGCTCACCAAGGGCTTCCAGGGCGGCGCCGGCGGCGACTGGGGCCAGCGCGTCGGCCAGGAGTACTTCACGTCCGTCGTGAACCAGGAGAACATCCACATCTACCTGCACGAAGTCGGCCACACCTTCGGCCTCGACGACTTCTACGACTGGACCCCGACCGGCCAGTGCTGCTTCATCATGAACGCCGGCAGCGCGACCCAGATCACCGAGTTCGACAAGTGGATGCTCCGTGACTTCTGGCGCCACCTGAAGAACCGCTACGGCCTCTGACCACCACCACGCTCGCATGAACCCGCCCTGCGTCGCGTGGCCTCGTCCTAGCATGGGGCCACGCTTCAGCAGGGGGGAACGTGAGCATTTCGAACGGTTCATTCGACGGCGAACTCGCTGCCTTCGCCTCGGAACTCAACGATCTCTACCTTGCGTGCGGCCGTCCCGGTCACGCGGAGATCGTCCGACGCGCGAGGCCCGCCGAGCTGTCGAAGGCAGACATCGGCGAGGCGCTGAGCGGAAAGCGGCTGCCCCAGCGCGACTCCCTGATCACCCTGGTTCGCATCCTGATCGCCGACGGGGACGGTGCGGCGACGCAGCGGATCGGTGTGAACGACCCGCGTCTGACCAGGTGGTCCGAGGAGTGGACCCGGCTGTCGCGACTTCAGGAGCAGAGCCGTCGTCTGAAGCCCCGGCCGTCGCCGGCGCCGTATCCGCAGCGGGCGCCGTCGCGACCGCCCGCCGACTTCGAGCTCCCGTCCCCGGACGCCCCTCGGCATGAGCTGGACGCCGCGAAGGAAGGCCTGCGGGACATCATCGCGAGCCTCGAAACACATGCGGGGAAGACGGAGGAGGAATTCCGCGAGCTGCTGGACGAGCGGTCCCACCTCAAGGCGGAGATCCGACGCCTCAAGGCGTTACTCGAGAAGGATCGCGACGACAACGCCGGACTGAAGAAGAAGCTCGCGCACCTCAGCCGGCAGTACGACCTGATGGACGGCCAGGTGGCCGCACTGCGGCAGCAGCTCCACGACCTGACGAAGGAGAAACTGGATCTGGTCGAGGAGGAGAAGGAGCTCATCACCTGGCAGTACCACTCCAACTACGAGTGGGGCCGGTTCGAGCAGCGGGCGCGGGAGCAGGCCGAGGCGGCGTTGGCGGCCCTGCGCACCGAGACATCGACGGAGATCGCCCGGCTCACCGGCGCGCTGGTGGACAGCGAGCGGAAGCTGGAAGCGGCCGACGGGCTCATTCACGTCCTCCGCAACCACTGACCTCGACCCTTGCTCGTCAGCGAGCGCCCTGCACTGTCGTCTCGTCACCCACAAGGTTGCTTTTCTTCTTAACAGGCAACCCCGGACAACGATTTGGGCCTCTCACAGGGTGCTCACAGTCTTGGCCGGGGCGCGTGGGGTGCGTCCGTGCAAGTGGTCGGCCGTGGGCTGTCCAGTCCGATGCCACTGACCATGGCACTCGCAGACGAGGAACCGATGACCAGACAGCACCATCGCAAGGGCCTTCAGCGTGCGGCGTTCGCCGCGGGGGCCGCGCTCACCGTCGTCGCCGTCGCCGGGGCCGCTCCCGGCGCCGGCGCGGCGCCCGCGAGCACACCCGGCGTGCCGACGCTCAAGCTCGTCGCCGCCTCGAAGTCCGTGGTCCTCGACCGGTACGAGTGGGAGGGCGGGTTCAACATCGACTTCGACCTCGGCACGTACGTCACGGTCGACAACGCGCCCCTCGAGTTCAAGGTGACGCGCAAGTCGTACAAGGACCCGGTCGTCGCCCAGCAGATCCTGCGCGACGGCTCCAAGGTGAAGACGAAGACACTGCCCGCCGGGACCGTCAAGGACTTCAGCGGCCTGCCCGGCTTCCTGGAGGTGTCCGTCAAGGACGCGTCCGGGGCCGAGGTGCAGAAGACCACGGGTGCGTTCTGCCCCAACAACGCCTCCGGGCGGCTGCGTCCGGACGCCCCGGCGACCTCGCACTATCCGGAGAGCTGCCCCACCAACCCGTTCACGCTCGGCTCGGTGTGGGGCGTCGAGAAGGGCTGGGCGGCCAACACCACCGCCGTCGACTACGACCGGCAGATCGACCTGCCCGTGGGCGAGTACACGGCCGAGGTGTCGGTCGCGAAGAAGTACCGCGACCTGTTCGGGATGCCGAACGACCGGCAGACCATCAAGGTGACGGTCCGGCAGTACGACGAGGGAGAGGAAGGCGGCGGCGAGGGCGGCGCAGGCCGGCGCTCGCCCATGTCGTCATCGTCCTCCTCGTCGGCCCACGGCGGGCACTCCGCCGGAGCCATGGGCGCACCCGGGGGCAACCACCACTACGGTCCCCGCGGCGCCGACGCCCCCACCCCCTCCGCGCTCTCCCACGCCCTGGAGGACCGCGGTCTCGCCCACCACCTCGGTGACGGCGCCGGTCACACCGACGGCTCCCGGATCGCGCCCGGGCTGAAGGCCAACGCCCAGCGGCCCACCGGCCGGGCGGGCCTCCCGGCCAACGTGCCCAAGCCGGACCTGCGTTCGCTGCCGGCCTGGGACATCGCCGTCACCGACGGGGAGGACGGCGACGCGCCCGGCAAGGACTACCTCGCCTTCAGCGCCAACGTCTGGAACGCGGGCCCCGCCCCGCTCGTCGTGGACGGCTTCCGGCAGCCCGGCGCCGACCTGATGGACTCGTACCAGTACTTCTACGACGCCGCCGGCAAGCAGATCGGCTACACCCCGGCCGGCACCATGGAGTGGGACCCCCGCATCGGGCACGAGCACTGGCACTTCACGGACTTCGCCAGCTACCACCTGCTGTCCGCGGACCAGAAGGACATCGTGAAGAGCGGCAAGGAGGCCTTCTGCCTGGCCAACACCGACGCCGTCGACTACACCGTGAAGAACGCCAACTGGCACCCCTACAACACCGATCTGTCGACCGCCTGCGGCCAGCAGAACTCCATCTCCGTGCGCGAGGTCCTCGACGTCGGCTCCGGTGACACGTACACCCAGTACCGTCCCGGCCAGTCCTTCGACATCACCGACCTGCCGAACGGCACCTACTACATCCAGGTCATCGCCAACCCGGCGAACCGCCTCCAGGAGACCAGCACCAAGAACAACGTCTCCCTCCGCAAGGTCGTCCTCGGCGGCACCGAGGGCGCCCGCACGGTGTCGGTCCCGCCGGTCGACCTGATCAACGCCCCGTAACCGACCCGTCTCACTTGCCGGCAGCCCCCGGCCCGCCCGCGCGGACCGGGGGCCGCTGCCCCACCCACCACATCGCCGCCTTCGTCGTGCGGGGTGGTTCCGAGCCGGGTCCCCCTACAGGTTCCTCTCCAGCAGCGTGACGTAGGCGTCCATGAAGTGGTCGCGCACGCCGTCCGACGCGGGCGCGAAGGGATCGGCCGTCGCGCCCTTGACCTTGTCGGTGAGCAGACCCAGCGCGGGCATACGGTCGTGGAGCTTGCCCGCGGAGTCGAAGTAGCGGACCGCGTCGACGTGCTGGAAGGCGGGCGTGGGCGGGACCTGCGGGACGATGTCGTTGTTGTTGACGAAGCGGAACGTGCGGCCTTTGAGCGCGCTGTCGTAGGCCTTGGCCAGGGCGGGATCGCAGGTGCGGGGCTGGCCGTAGGTGTAGACGCCGTGCGGGACGAGGTTCGGGGCCTCGAAGTGCATGCGCGCCCCCGACAGCATGGCGAGCGCCCCGCCGAGACTGTGGCCGGTGAACCAGACCGTCTGCCCGTCGTCCTTGAACTCGGCGATCGTGTCCCGGACCTGCGGGTGGACGACGTCCAGCGCCCGGTGGAAGCCGTAGTGCACGAACCCCTTTTGCGCCGGGCCGGGCACGGGCGGGGTGTTGACGTCGCTCAGCCAGTCGCGCAGGTTCTGCGGCTCGGTGCCGCGGAACGCCACCAGGACCATCCGGTCGCTCGCGGCGACGTACGCCTGGGTGTCGTCGATCGGGAACGGCATGGTGTGGGGCGAGGAGAAGTGGCGGAAGCGGTCGAAGCCCCAGGAGCGGGAGAGGTCTTCGGCCTCCTCCGGCGACTTGTAGGCGGCGCGGGCGGCCTGGGCCAGCCAGTAGGCGTGCGCGACGGAGTAACCGGAGGCCGAGTGGTCGAGGGGCGCGGGGGCAGCCACGGATGAACCTTCCGACGAACGAGCGGGGGTGGACGTGTGCTCGTCGATCCTTGTCGTCCGGTGCTCGTGGGCCGCGCTTTGACGTGGGGCGGACGGCGGGCGTGCGAGGGCAGTTCGGGGGCGCGCGGGGGGCAACCCTTGTGTGACTCCGTGAGTCTTCTGAGTCGCCTGTGCTTCTCGGACGTATTCCTACACGCATGTAGGGTTCCGTCGTTCGGCGGTGACCAACGCCGACGATCCGAGCGCGGTGTACGGGGTGAGACGGCCGAAGCGGAGGGGCGAGCGCCGGTGAGCGGAACGAGAAGGCGTGGACGGCCTGCGGTGGAGGCGACGTCCGGCCGGGGGAACAGGGGCAGGGCGGCCGGAGCCAAGGGCGGCGGCACGCGGCTGACCCGGCGCGGACGGATCCTCGCGTGGAGCGCGGGCGTGACCGCCGTCGTGCTCCTCGCGATGGGCGGGGTCGGCGCCTGGGTCTACAACGACCTCAACAACAACATCAACTCGGCCGACGTGGACGACAAGTTGGGCGAGGACCGCCCGGTCAACCTGAGCCCCGGCTCGAAGAACATCATGATCGTCGGTTCCGACAGCCGCGACGGCGCCAACGCCAAGTACGGCAAGGACCTGACCACCATGCAGTCGGACACGCTGATGGTGCTGCACATACCGGCGGACCGTAAGTGGGCCTCGGTCGTGTCCTTCCCGCGTGACTCGTGGGTGGAGATACCCGGTTGCGAGAAGGGCGACGGCAACTCGTCCTCCCTGCACCACGCGAAGATCAACGAGGCGTTCGCGATCGGCGGCAGCAGCGGCAAGGTCGCCGAGGCCGCCGCCTGCTCCATCAAGACCGTCGAGTCCAACACCGGCCTGCGCATAGACCACTTCATGTCGGTCGACTTCTCCGGCTTCAAAGGCATGGTCGACGCGCTGGAGGGCATCGAGGTCTGCCCCGAGCAGGCCATCCGCTCCGAGAAGGCCAACCTGAACATCGACGCCGGCTGTCAGACCGTCAAGGGCGAGGTGGCCCTCGGCTACGTCCGCGCCCGCTACGGCGTCGGCGACAACTCCGACATCGGACGCATCGGCCGCCAGCAGGAGTTCATGGACGCCCTGGCGAAGAAGGCCAAGTCCAAGCTCACCAGCCCCAGCGCGATGCTCGGCTTCCTGCAGTCCGCCACCAAGTCGCTGACGACCGACCCCGACATGGCCGGCATCCAGCCGCTGACCGGGCTCGCCAACGAGCTCAAGGGGATTCCGAGCGACCGGCTGAGCTTCCTGACCGTGCCCAACTACGGGCGTGAGGCCGACCAGCCCGCCGACAAGGCCAACGTCGTCTGGCAGTACCCGCAGGCCGCGAACCTCTTCACCTCCCTGGCCAAGGACAAGGAGGTCACCAAGGCGCAGTTGGACGCGCTGAAGAAGAACGTGGTGTACGCCTCCTCCGTGAGGGTCCAGGTCCTCAACGGCACCGGGGTCTCCGGACGCGCCGCCGCCGTCGCCGAGAAGCTGACCAAGGCCGGCTACACCGTCATCGGCACGGGCAACGCGCCCGCGACGGTGACCAAGACGACCGTCACCTACCCGACGGGCCTCGACGCCAAGGCCGCCGTCCTCGCCTCCCGACTGCCCGGCCTCCAGGCGACGGCGGACAGTTCGGCCGCGGCCGGTGTCATCACCCTGGTCGTGGGACCGGAGTTGAAGGTCGACTCCGTCGCCTGATCGAACGGTGGTCATGTACGACTCATCCGTGGGGTAAGCTTGATCTTGAGCCGGTCACCGGAAAGCAAAACGGTGAACGAACCTCATGCGTTGGTCGTCCAAGGAAAGATGCCCCGCTTCCTGCGGGGAGATGCAGGTGCAAGGCCTGCCCGGCGCTCCATGGAGAACGAGATCGAGTCCCACCCCGCTTCAGGCGGGGTGGGACTCTTTCGTTCGCCCCGACTCCGATCGGGTGGGCAGGGGCAGTTCGGTGACGACCCGTGGCGCAGGCGGAGATCCCGGTGGAGGGGGCGAGGGCGGCGGGGACGGGAGCGGGTGCGTGATCGACGCATACGCCATTACTTTGGATAAAACCTCAACAGTCATTGGTGCGGGAGTTGTTGGAGGTAGCGTCGTCCGTATGAGCCACGAAGTGAGTATTGATCGCGCACCGGCGCCCGAGGGCGGCATCCAGATCACCGTCAGCCTTTCCTCCACTGTTCTGGCGAAACTCCACAAGGACGGTTCCTGGACGGAAAAGATCGGCGAAGGCCAGGTCACGGGCGACGGACCGGCCATCGCCCAGATCGAGTTCAAGGTCCCGTAAACCGAGCCGCCGATAATTGCCGCGACGGATCTCACGGACCGTGTCAATGTGACGGCGTGACGGAGACCGGAACGGCAGACATATTCGCGCCCGGAAGCGGTGCTCGGGCCTACGGTCCCTATCCGTACCGGGTGCGCGGGCGAGGGCGCAGCGGGGTGGTCCTGTGGCTCGCCGGGCGGGACGACGAACTACACCGCTTATTCGCTCTACCTGCGGAAACGGGTGCCGGCCCACAGGTGCCCCTGTTCGTGACCGTCCGGCAGGCGCGGGTGTACGCGAGCCGACGAGGCCGGAAGCCGGACACTTTCGAGCCGGAGGTGCTGGAACTGGCCCGAGTCCAACACTGGCTCGAGGATCCGTCCCGCCGAAAACTGCCACCGGGCGCGGTGCTGGAGGCATGGAATTTCTTCGAGGACCTGGCCCGAGGCCTCGACGCGCCCCACGCACTTCCTCATCAGGAAGAGCCGCACAACAGCGCCTACGAGAAACTCTTCGGAGGCGAGTCCGCCGAGTGGACTCCCGCCGAGCAGCGTGCGGTCCTGGAACTGCTCGCGGCCGGCGTGGCCCTGTGGAATTCCTGCCCGGTGACGCTGAACCCCCGCTCGGTGAAGGCCTCCGGCTCGCGCTGAGGACGGTGGGTTCGAGGATCTTGGTGGGGGGCATGCCGACTACTCGCCCGGTTGCGAAGACCACCAGGCGCAGGAGCAGGAAGCGGGCGATGCCGGCCAGGGCCGAGGCCGAGAGGTAGACCAGCTGTTCCGTCAGCATGCTGGGGGACCGCTGGAGTGCGTGGAGGGTGAGGACCGCGATGCTCGTCGCCGCGTAGGCCGCTGCCGCCGAGCCCGCCGACTGCCAGTGCCGGCGCCGGCCCGCGCGGCCGGTGCGGAAGGTGTAGCGGGCGTGGAGCTCTGTGCAGAGGAGGGTGGAGGCGATGGTGAGCAGAGCGTTCGCCAGGGTCCAGGGCATCTGGGTGGCCAGGACCGGGACCGCCAGGCTGCTGAGTACTCCGGTGCCGCCGCCGAAGACGACGAAGCGGATGAAGGAGGCGAGCATGGCGAGGTCCTTCCGCAGCGAGTCCGCGAGTCGGTTGCTTAACTTAGGCAACTATAAAGCTGTTGCTTGAGTTACGCAAACATGTTCCTCGCGTGAGAAAGCCGGCCGCGTTCCATCCCTGCGGCCGGCTGTCTCGTCCAGTCCGTCTCGCCTACCTGTCCGTCACGTCGAGTTCGCGCTCGACCTGCCGAAGAACTCGATCTCCGCTATCGCCACCTGCTTGCTCCCCGAGGCGAGGAACGACGACTCGATCGTGAAGCGGACCTTGCTCACGTCGCCGACGCGGAACGAGCGCGGCTGGCCGCCCGCGCTCTGGTCGAGGGTGATCTCGCGCGTTGTGATCTTGCCGTCCTTCAAGGTGATCGTCGCCTTGATGCGGTGCGGGAGGGCCGACTGGGTGAACTGGTCGGGGCGGGTCGTCGTGCCCGAGGTGATGACCACGTCCAGCAGGCGGATCGGCTCGTCGAAGCGGGCCTCGATCCACTCGCCCGCGCCCGACTCCGAGACGCCGGGACCCCACCAGGTGTTGTTGATCCGGTCGAAGGCCAGCTCGGGCTTGTGGCCCGGGTAGGAGCGCGAGGCCGCGTACGAGTCCGCGAAGACCGGGGCACGCTTGGCGAAGTGGTCCTTCGTGGCCTGGATCGCGGCCGGTGTGTTCACCGCCGCGAGGATCACGAGGGTGAGGACGACCGCCGCGACCACCCATGTGACGATCCGGTCGAACGTGCGGCGCAGGCGCGGGCGGTCGCCCGCCCAGGGGGTCTCGCCGTTGCGGTTGAACAGGCGGCGCCACCACGGCAGGCGCAGGGTGGAGCGGTCCTCCAGGGTCATCGGCATCGCGCAGCGCATGCAGTAGTGCCGGTCGGGGTTGTTCGGGGTCGCGCACCACGGGCAGGCGACGCCGTGCATCTCGCCCTGGACCGGACCCGGCGCGCGGACCTGCGGCCGGTCCGCGACCGGCCTGCCCGGCAGGACCGGGGCCACCGACGGCGGCGGGGTGGGGCGGGGTTCGGTGTCGGCGACCGGGACGAGGAGAGAGCGGGCCCGCGCCGCCATCGCCTCGTCATCGTCGGCGGTGGGAGCGGCGGGGGCCGGGGGCGCCGTGGGAGCGGCCGCCGCCTGGGCGGGAGCGGGCGTCGGTGCCGACGTCGGTGCCGGTGCCGGTGTCGGCGTTGCGGGGTCTTCCGGGGGGATTGCCGGGAGCGGGGTTTCCGTCGTGTCCTCGTCGTCCGAGTCGTGGTCGTCGTGGTCGTCGTCGGCCGGGCGGGCCGCCGTCGGGGCGGGGGTGGGGGCGGCCGGTGTCGGGGCCGCCGTCGGGGCTGGGGCGGGTTCCCGGGGCGGGGAGGACGTGCCCGTGTCCGCGGCCGCCGCCGTGCTCGCCCGTGCCGGGGTTCGGTCCGTCCGGTCCGTCCAGCTCAGTACGGCCCCGCAGGCGTCGCAGAACGCCTGGCCGGGCTCGGCCGGCGTGCCGCACTCGGGGCAGTTCTGGGTGGTCATTTTTCCGGGGTCCTTTCGGCGGCGGTCACTGTGACCGTGTACGGCATGTGAGCGGGGCGGGCGGCGGCCACGAGGGCGTCCAGGCGGTGTTCGTCCGCGGGGTGCGGGTCGGGGAGTCGGAGCGTGACGTGCAGGTGGGGGCGGGGGGCGCCGGGGAACGGGCCGAGCGGGCGGGCCGTCCAGGACGCGCCGCCGCTCTCGGAGATGTCCGGTTCCACGCCGAAGGCCAGGCGGACGGCCTCCGACAGGCCCCGGCGGGTGCCGCGGACCCGGTGCAGGTGGGCGGCGGCCGCGACGGCGGCCCGCAGGCGCGCTTCCGGTTCCGTGCCGTCCGTCTCCGCGCCCACCCAGCCCGTCAGCCAGCGGGTGAAGTCGACCGGGGCGAGGGCCGGGTCGAAGTAGGCGGGCAGGCAGTCGAGGACGTTGAGGACGGGGGCCATGACCTCGTCCAGGCCCGCGACGAAGCGTTGCGCCAGGTCGTCGTCCGCGAAGACGGCCGGCAGCATCGCGCCGATGGGGGCGGACGAGCCGAGGCCGTCGACCGAGCCCCTCATGCGCCGTCCCCGATCACTCGGACCCGGTGGTCGTAGGAGAAGACGAGGGCCGGGGCGGCCAGGTCGATGCGGTCGGTCGCCTCGCCGCGCTTGCCCGTCAGGGGGTCGGCGGGGTGGAGCATGACCTGGTCGACGAGTTCGACGCCCGGGACGCGTTGCAGGACCGCGAAGATCTCGCCCGCCTGCACCGGGCGGCCGAACGGCCAGCCCTTGCCGTCCGCGCCGCCGGTCAGCGGGTCGATGTGGCGGTAGAGGGCGTCGTGGGCCTGGCGGCGGACGCGGTCGGTGTCCACGCCGCGGAAGGCGTGGACCGTCGCCACGACGGTGACGCCTTGGTAGTACGGGGGGCCGACCGCCAACCTCGTGCCGATCAGGCGGCGTTCGTCGAGATGGCGGGTGATGCGGTCCAACAGGGAGTCGCCGGGGACCAGTTGTTCGAAGCGGAGGCGGCCGCCGGGGTCCGGGACCGCCTGCGGGACCACCAACACCCTTACGGCGTAGGAGCCGTGTTCGTCCGGCTCGCCCTCCAGACAGGTGATGCGGGCCGTCTCGGGGGCGGCGCGGCGGGCCAACTCCTCGTAGTCGCGCAGGGTCACCGCTCGTTCCTGGGCGCGGAGGGTGATCGGGGCGCGGAGTTTGGCCTCCTCGACCGTCTCGCCGTCCACGCCGCCGCGCGCGGCCTCGCGGTTGACGACCTCCGAGACGTACGGGATGGAGGTGCGCAGCACCTGGACCGTGCCCCGGGCCACGTTGCCGGCCCGGCCGCCGCCCGTGCGGTAGCGGCGGGCGCGGATGACCGAGCCCTTGGGGGCGACGGCCCCGTACTGGCGGAGCCGGCCGTCGGGTTCGCGGACGGACGGGCCGAAGGCGATCTCGCCGGTCGCCGCGTCGAGGGTGATGTGCCGGTCCTCGGGGCCGGAGGCGGCGAAGTGCGGGACGACCTGCCAGTCGGTCCAGCCCTCGTGCTCGGCGGTCTGGAGGAGGAGCGGCGGGTCGTCGCCGACCACGGGGGTGTGGACGAGGGCCAGGCGCTGACCGGGCAGGCCCGTCGACTCGCCGAGGGCCTCGTCCTCGACCGTCTCGGCGTGCACGGTGGGCGCGGTGCCGCCGACGGTGAAGACCTCGGCGGAGCGCACGGTCGGGGAGGTGGTGTAGAAGGGCTGGCCGGGGAGGGGGTCGGTGACGCGGCAGCGCAGCCAGCCGGCCTCGTGGCCGCCCGAGCGGGACAGCACGTGGCCGCCGGGGATGTGCAGGACGACCTCGCCGGGGCGGTTGAGGCCGCCGGTGCCGTCGCGGTCGATCTCGCAACTCTGCCAGCCGTCCTCCGTCCACGCCTCCCAGACCAGCGGGGGCTGGCGCGGGTCGACGCCGACGCCGTCGACGCGGCTGTCCAGCTCCAGGGCCACCGCGCAGTGCGGGACGGCGGCGCTCAGGCCGAACAGCATGCAGTCGCCGGGCTGCGGGGCCTCCGAGAAGCAGAGCAGGTCCTTGGCCTCGGCGAGGTCGGTGGTGCGGTCGGTGACCGGCTCGCCCCGGTGCTGCACGACGAGATGCTTCAACCAGGAGGGCACGACGGTGAGTTCGCGTTCCGTCGCGAACACGACCGCCTCCTCGCTCTCCGTGCGGACCGTCGCGACCTCCGTGCCCACCGGCAGCAGGACCGGCTCCTCCTGCGGCGCGGACAGCCAGAACGTCACCTCCGTGCGCGCGGCGGACGGCGGGAACAGCCGGATGCCGACCAGGTCCAGGAAGGCCAGATGGTTCTTCTCGGGGACGCGGTTGAGGCGGTAGACGATCTGGTCGGCCATGTGGGCGACCGTCTCGACGAGGGTCACGCCCGGGTCGGAGACGTTGTGGTCGGTCCACTCCGGTGCGCGCTGCTGGATGTAGCGCTTGGCGTCGTCGACGAACTGCTGGAAGCGGCGGTCGTCCAGGTTCGGGGAGGGCAGGGCCATCAGCGGTCGCTTTCGGAAGCCGTACCGGAGGAGCCGGGGAGATCCGGCTCGTCGTGGGACGGAATGACGTAGAACGGGAAGACGAGACTGCGCGGGTTGTTGGTGCCGCGGATGGAGTAGCGGACGTCGATGAAGAGCACGCCCTGTTCGGCGCCGGCGGTGACCTCGACGTCGTTGACCTCGATGCGCGGTTCCCAGCGGTCCAGGCAGGTGTACACCTCGTGTTGGATGCGGCCGGCCGTCGCCTCGTTGACCGGGGCGAAGACCAGGTCGTGGATGGCGCAGCCGTACTCCGGGCGCATCGGGCGCTCGCCCGGGGCGGTGGCGAGGATCAGCCGGATGGCCTCCTCGATCTCGCGTTCGCCGCTGACCAGGGCGATGCCACCGGTGGGGCCGATGCGCAGCGGGAACGCCCAGCCCGATCCGACGAATTGCTCGGCCATCAGACGGCCACCTGCCTTCTTCTCTTTCCGGTGATCCCGCTTCGCTTTCCGGTGATCCCGGCCGTCTCGGTGTTTCTCTCGGCCGTCATGGCAGCGGGTACGGCTTGCTGTTGACCATCACCACGCCCTGGAGCATCAGGGTCGCGGCGCGGATGCCCACGTTGGCGGTGGCGTTGACCTGGACGGTGCCCAGCGAGCTGACCATCGCCGCGCCGGCCGACTTGAGGCTGAGCAGACCGGCCGAGTCCACCGACAGCACGCCCGTCAGCGACTTGACGTTGACCGAGCTGCCCCGGATGGTCAGCAGGGCGCCGCTCTTGATGGTGAGGTTGCGGCGGGCGCTGAGCGTGAGGTCGGTGCCGGCCTCGACGGACACCGCCCGGCTGCCCTTGATGCTGACCGTGCCCTTGCTGTCGATGGTGATCTCGGTCTTCGTCCGGTCCAGGTTGATGACGAGCCGGTCGTCGCCGGAGGTGACCCGGACCCCCTGCTTGCGGCCGCCGGTGGTCTGGCTGAGCAGGTCGACACGGTTGCCGTCGCGGTCGGAGAGCGTGTGCCGGACGGCGCGCCGCCGGGCCCCGTCGTGCAGCGGCACGTCCTTGACCGGCGTCGGCTTGTCCTTGCCGTTGTAGAGGCCGCCGATGACATACGGGTGGTCGAGGGCGCCCCGGTCGAAGCCGACCAGCACCTCGTCGCCGACGTCCAGCGGGAAGATGGAGCCGCCGGCCTTGCCGCCCCACTGCACGACCCGCGTCCAGTCGCTGATGTAGACGTCGTCCAGCCACGGGAACTGGAGCTTGACCCTGCCCTGCTTGAGCGGGTCCTGGACGTCCGTGACCAGCGCGTTGGTGGTGCCGGGCAGGTTCAGGCCGCTCGCCGCGCCGCCGCCCCCGCCGCCCGAGGTCAGGCCGAACAGCGACCGCCACTGCCGCCCGCTGACGGTGACCCAGGCCTCGTAGTGCTTGCCGTCGCCGAACACGTGCCGCACGGACGTCGCGGTGTACTTGCCCTCGAAGGGGGCGCCGACGTCCGCGAGCGTGACGGGCAGGCCCGGGCGCAGCTTCGGGGTGCCGCGCGCGACGACCTCCAGCTCGGCGAACGAGCCGGTGACGTCGTCCGCGAGCGCCTCGGCGGCGAACTTCACCTCCGACTGGCGGTCGTACGGCGTCTGCGCGTCGACCAGCTTGGCCGGCTTGAACTTGGCGGAGGCCTCGCCGGGCGTCGTCCCGATGCTGATGCCGGGGTTGGTCTTCGCGGGCGCGGTCGCGGTCAGCTTCTTCTTCGTCGTCACGTCCCAGCCGCGCGCCTCGACGGTCCCGACCTGCTCGGCGGCGGTGACGGCGGCCCGCAGCCGCAGGATGTCGGTGCCCGCCTCCATGACGAACGGGCTCTTCTCACCGGGCGTGGAGGTGGGCGGCGCGCCCGAGGCCGGGTCGGGCTTGAGGAACTGGAACTTCCCCTTGGAGTCGACCGACATGACCATCTCGTTCTCGTCGGCGAGCCGGGCGAGGAAGTCCCAGTCGGTCACGTTGGCCTGGCTGATGAACTCGTAGACGGTCTTGGTCGACTGGATCTTCCCGACGGGGACGCCGTCCTGCGCGGCCAGCTTGCGGGCGATGTCCGAGGCGCTCTGGTTGCGGTAGGCGGCGACCCGGCGCTGGCGCATCAGCCGGTGGCCCAGGTCGTAGCCCCGGATGACCGTGAAGGTGCCGGTGCCGTCGTAGTCCGCCTCCATGCCGCAGACCTCGCCCGTGAGGAGCGGGTCGCCGGCGCCCTTGCCGTCCGCGATCGGCGCGAGGACCACCGGGGTGCCGAACTTGACGCCCAGTTTGCCGAGCACCTGGCGGTACGGGTCGCGGAACGTCAGCCGGAACGCGGCCGGGACGCCGAGACCCTGGTCCACCCAGCCCTCGACGAGCAGCGGCGCGAAGTCGACGGGGAGGGGACGGCCGCCCAGCGTGACCTGGATGACACTGGAGAACGCGGACTGGACCACTAGTAGCGCACCTCCTCTACGGCCGGCATCACGAGCTCGATGCCGGTCGGCAGTCGGGAGGGGTCGTCGATGCCGTTGACCTCGGCGATCGACCGCCAGGCGGACGCGTCCCCGTACTCGCGCCAGGCGAGCGACTGGAGCGAGTCGCCGGCGACGACGCGGTGCACGCGCTGGGCCGTCAGAGCGCCCGAGGTCGGGTTCTGGCCCTTCGTCTTGCTGGGGATCTCGTGCAGATGCACCTGCGCCGTCGCCCGGATCGGGACGCCGGTCGTGCCGAACAGGGAGTACGTGACGTCGATGCTGCTGACGTAGGCGGTGAAGCGGGCCGTCGAGAACGAACCCCACTGGAACACCACCCACGGCGGCGAGGGCTGCTTGGCGGCGATGCTCTTCGTCGTCACCTCGCAGCACTCCAGCAGCGACTCGACCTTCTTCAGGACGGTGTTGCTGCCGGGCTGGTCGGAGGAGTCGAGGAAGATCTCCACGGTCATCTGACGCGGTTCCGGACCCATGAACTCCGGTACGGAGCCGTCGCGGACGGCCGCGGTCGGTGTGACCTTCCACTGGGCCTTGCGGCCGAGCTGGAGCTGCGCCGGGTTGAAGTCGAACCCGAACGACTTGATCAGCCCGCCGGGCGTGGTGCTGGTGCCCACCGGCGGTTCGTGGATCGCGAGGGTGGCACGGACCAGGCTCTTGCCGGCACCGCCTTTGCTTCCCTTGGCCATGGCCTGTCACTCCCTGCCTTGTGCTGGTCGTCGTGCTCGCCGTGCTCGTCCTGGTCGTCAGTCGGTGAAGCCGTGGTGGGTGATCTCCAGGACCTCCGTCGCCACGCCCGGGCTGTCCGGGTTGAGCGACGGCCCCTGCCAGCTGACCGGCAGCACATCGATCAGGCCCCACCGGGCGACCTCCGAGCCGTCCGCGCGCAGTGCCGCGATCTGGGCGGTGGGCCGGGTCACCCCGGTGGTGATCGAGGAGATCCACTTGGCGACCTTGGCGGTGTCCGGGGTGAGGGGCCGGGTCAGCCGGATGTTGGAGAACGTCACACGGGACGGCAGCGCCCAGACGAAGCCGTTGTTCCCGCCCTCCTGGCGGTGCTCGATCTCCACCTGGGACGAGAGTCCCTCGCACCCGTTGAAGTAACCGAGGCTCTCGCCGTCGATGGTCAGGGTGAAGAAGATCGTGGAGCCCGGGTCGAGATCGGAGGGCATCGGAGCTGCCTGGCCTTTCTGGGAGTGCGGAGGGGTAGTGGGGCGGGAGGGGCGCCGGTCGGGTCAGCGGCGGGGGTCGCGGAGCCTGCCGATCCGTTCGCGGTCGAGCCGCAGTTCGGTGCGGAGGAGCCGGGTGATGCGACCGGTCAGGCGGTGCGTCAGCTCGTCGAGCTGGGAGTCGCTGAGCGAGCGGGCGTCGAACGCCGGGAGCGGCTCGACATGCGTCGGGCAGGAGGGGTACGGGCACCTCTGGTCGCCGGTGGCGGCGGCGGAGCGGGGAGCCTTCTCGGAGGTGGGGGGTGACGTGGCGGCGGCGGAGCGGGGAGCCTTCGGGGAAGCGGGGGGTGGCGCGGTGGCGGCGGCCGGGAGGGTGGGCGCGACTGCGGCACGCCGCTGGATGGCGGGGGGAGCGGAGACAGCGGGGGCGGCGGACTGAGCCGGCGGGCGCGGTGCGGCGGGGAGCGGGAGCGGGAGCGGTGTGGCGGGGAGCGGGAGCGGGAGCGGTGTGGCGGGGAGATGGGCGCCCGGGGGGAGCGTTGCAACGCTCGGGAGGGGGATTGCGGGGGTGGCTGCGGGTGCGGGTGCGGGTGCGGTCGAGGACGTCGAGTACGGGCGGGCCACGGGGCGGCCTGCGGGTGCGCCGGGTGCGGGGCGGCGCAGTGGCACGGGTGCGGTGGCCGCGCGGCGCTGTACGACGGAGGGGGAGAGGGACATGGGGGACTTGCCGGTCGCTGTCGTCGGGCGGACCGCGCGGGTTGCGGAGCTGGTGGGGGAAGCGGTGCTGGTTCGTGTCGCCGGGGCGGGAAGCGGCACCGCGGTCGGCGCGACGGGGGCGAAGGGGGCGAAGGGGGCGATGGAGGAGACGGGGCCCGGGAGTTGGGGCGCCGTGGGTGTCGCGGCGACGCGTTGTACGACGGGGGGCGTGGGGGGCGTCGTCGTACGGGGGGCGTCGGCCTTGGGCGTGACGGGGGCGGCGCTCGGAGCGGCGAGCGGCTTGGCGTCGGCGGGGCGGACGGAGAGGGGGCTGCCCAGTGCGGGGCGCGCGGGCGCGGGGCGGGAGGGCGGCGCGGGAGGCGTCGGTGCCGCGGCGCGCTGTACGGGGGCGCCGAGGGGGGTGGAGCGCTGGAGCGGGGGGAGCGACTCCGTCCGTGAACTCGGGGTGCCGGGGGTGGGGCCCGCGGGGTTCGCATGGGGAGGTGTCGTCGGACGCGGTCGGTCCAGGGGGAGGCTCGTGGGGGCGCCGAGGCCCGCACGACGTCGGGGGGTGGGCGCGGTGGTGCCGGCCGCCCGCTGGACGCTCGTCGCGGACGACGGTGGCGTGGAACTGGTGCTGTGAACAGGGGAGTTGGCGGCAGGGGGCGTGGGGGGTGCGGGGGTCTCCGGGCTGGGGGGCGTCGGCATTGAACCGCTTGCGGCGACGGGTCGGGTGGGGCCGGCCGGGGCGACCGGGGTCGGGGTCGCAGCGGGGGCGGAGGCGGATGTTGAGCTGGTTGCCGTCCGCTGCACGGCGGGGGACGACGTACGGCCACCCTCGCTTGAGGCGGAACCCGAGCGGGGTGGCGATACCGCGCGCTGCACGGCGGGGGACGACGGACGGCCTGCGTCGCCGGAGCCCGAGGTCGAGGCCGGGGCCGGGCCGGGGGCGGGGGCCGAACGGGGGGCTGCCGATGCTGCGGCGGGGCCGGGGATCGGAGCGGGTGCCGTCACGGCGCGTTGCACCACGGCCGGGGGCGAGGTACGGCCGCGCTCGCTTGAGGCCGAACCCGAGTGAGGGCTCACGGCGGGGGTGGAAGGCGAGCGGGGGGCCGTTGCCGTCCGCTGCACGGCCGAGGTCGTTTCCGTGCGGGG
>NZ_JBFAKW010000038.1:17794-71798 GCF_040655955.1 Streptomyces sp. NPDC050263
GGGGCCGGTGCCGCGCTCGGGTGAGGGGCCGAGGCGGGGGGTGTGCCGGGGTCTGAGGGCGTGGTGGGCGGTGTCGCCGCGCGTTGTACGGCGGGGGGTGACGTCCGACCGGCGTCTGCGGAGGTCGTTTCCGTGCGGGGGGCCGGTGCCGCGCTCGGGTGAGGGGCCGAGGCGGGGGGTGTGCCGGGGTCTGAGGGCGTGGTGGGCGGTGTCGCCGCGCGTTGTACGGCGGGGGACGACGTCCGACTGCTGTTGCCCGCGGGCGAGTCGGTGACAGGCGCCGGGGCCGACACCGGGGTGGAGCCGGAACTGCGGGCGGCCGACGACCCGGTGGGGGTGTCGGCGGGGGCAGGGCGTCTGCTCACGGGGTGAGGTGTGGCTGCGGCGGGGGTGGGCGGCGGGCTGCTCGGGGGCGACGGTGCCGTCCTCGTCGTCACGGCCCGCTGCACGCCGGGCGCGGCACTCGACGCAGGGGGACCGGCGGAGGCTACGGGCGCGACGGGCACGACCGGCACGCCTCTTGACGCCTGCGGAGTCGGTGAGCCTTCCGGCGCGGCCGGTGAGGCAGTCGCGGGAGGCGAGGCGGTCGTGGTCACCGGGAACGGATGGGCGGGAGCGGTGGGCACGGCGGATGCGGCGGGTGCGGCGGATATGGCGGGTGCGGCGGGTGCGGCGGGTGTGGCGGGCCTGGCACCGGTCACCGGCGAGGGGCCTGCGTCACCCGCGACGACCGGTACCGCACGCTGCACCCGGATCGGGTCCGGAGCAGCCATCGTCGGCCGGGAGTTGTCGGGCACGGCCTGCTCGGGGCGGGGTACCGCCGCCCGCTGCAGTCCGACCGGCTGACCGCCCGAAGCCGGGACCGGGGGCGCGCTCGCGGCCGGGGACGGAGAACCGCCCGCCCTCGCCGCCGGCGGTCCCGCCGGGGCGGGAGCGGGCGACGGGGCCGACGGGGCCGTCGGTCGGGGGCCCGGGGCGGGCTCCTTGGCGGGCGGGGCGCCTCCGCCGTCGGTGTCCGTGCCCCGGCCGGAAGGCTGCGCGGAACCGGTGCCGGCGGACGTCGACGCGGGTGCGGGCGTCGGCCGGGCGGGCAGCGTACGGCGCTGCACCGGCGCCGAAGCGGACCTGGTCAACGGGACGGAGGCCGGTGCCGTCGCCGGTCCCGGGCTCGCCGGGGACACCCGGATGCCGCGCGTCGGGAACGCGGCAGCCGGAGCGGGCGTCGCAGGCGCCGTCGGTCGTGCCGACACCACGGGCACCGTCGGCGCCGCCGAGGCAACCGGAGCCGGAACCGGAGCCGGAGCCGTGGGCGGAACCGGGGCGGGAGTCGGCGGGGGTGCGGGAGCCGTCCGGCCGGGCGGCTGCAGCGGTATACCGGCCGAGGGAGCTGACGGAGCTGACGGAGCTGACGGGGCTGATGGGGACGACGGGGGCGGCGGAGTCGAAGGGACCGCACGCTGGACATGCTGGAGCGGCGTTGCCCGAGGCGGCGCGGCCATCCGCTCGGGTTGTTCGACCGGTGGAGCCGTCCGCAGGCTGCTCATCAGGCCGCCCGGCCCCGCGTCCAGTACCGAGGGGGAGCCGGTGGCGGTGAAGGAGGGGTTCTGCCAGGTGGCCAGTCGGCCGCCGAAGCCGGCGTCGGCGACACCCGAGTCGCCCCCGGCCGCCGTCCGCTGGATGGGCGGCAGCGACGGCCAGGCGGCCGCGACGACGCGCGGAGCCGACGTCGGTGCCGGAGCCGGTGTGGACGCCGGCGCCGCATCCGTCGGACCGCCCACCGCTGCCGATGACGGCGTCGCCGACGGCGTACCCGAACCGTCCTCGCGACCCCCGCGACCCTCGTGACCCGCACGGGCTCCGCGTCCGCCCCGCAGCCGTTCCAGGAACCCCATGCCTCAGCCCTCCGCCCCGCCCCGGGTCACCAGGGAAGCGATCTGGTCGGCGTAACGGCGCCGGTCGTGGTGTTCCAGGTCCAGGATCTCGTCCTGGCCCCAGTGGAAGTGGTAGGCGACGTACGCGATCTCCTCGTGCAGCCGGTCGGTCGCGTACGTCACGATTCCCCCAGGCGGCTCCCGCCGAGTTCCACCTCGAAGGGCTCCGAGCAGTGGGGGCACTGCACCGAGGCGCGGGTGTGCCCCTCGGCGTTGACCTGGCGGTAGAAGTCCTGGAGGAACGCCAGGTCGGAGGCGAACATGCTCTCCACGACGCCGTCGTGGACCAGCGGCAGGCTGCCGAGCCGGGTGATGACCCGGCCCAGCAGCACCACCGAGAGGTACGCCGGGTTCTCCTGGACGCGGATGTCGCGGAGCGGGACGAGTTCGTCCCGTGCCGTCGCCAGCCGCATCACGCCGTCGCGGTGGACCGTGCCCGCCTCGTCGACGTAACCGCGGGGCAGTTCGAAGGGGAACTCCGTCTGCAGCCGGTACGCCGCCGGGGCGGGAGCCGGAGCAGGCGCGGGAGCCGCGGGCCCCGCGAAGGTGGACTCGGGCACGGCGGTCGCGGGCGGGAGCGCCTCCTGCGGCTCCCCGCTCGCCGCCGCCGCCCGGACAGCCGTACGCCGCATTACTCGATGACCAGTTCTTCGAACGTGATCGTCACGGTCTCGGTCAGCGCGGAGGCCTCGCCGGCCTTCACCGAGCTGGTGTCGATCTTGCTGCACCAGGCGTTGCGCATGTTGTACCGCTTGACCGGGTTGTTCTGGTAGTCCATCACCATGATCGTGGCGTTCTTGCGGGCGGTGCCCATCACGCCGTTGATCGACTCGGTGATCCACTGGTTGAACGCCGCGGACTGGGTCATGCCGCGCACGACCGTGCAGGTGCCCGCCTTCTTCACGCCGGGCAGCTTCTTGGTGACCGGCTTGCCCTGCGCGGAGACCTGCTGGTACTCGATGACGTCCTGTTCGAGGCTGAGGCCGCTGACCTCGGCGAGGTACTCGACCATCACGCCGTCGATCTGCAGGCCGAAATTGTGTGAAGTAAGGGCGTCACCCGGCTGGAGACTCATCTGGCTTTCCTTCTAAGTGAGCTGAGGGAGTTGAGGAAGGGGACTACGGAGTTGGAGGCGGCCTGCTCCGGCCTACTCCTCCAACTCCCCGCTTCCGCTGGAGAACTGCGCCAGCCGGAAGATCACGAACTCGGCGGGCTTGACCGGCGCGATGCCGATCTCGCAGATGACCCGGCCGAGGTCGACCGACTCCGGCGGGTTGGACTCCTCGTCACACTTGACGTAGTAAGCCTCTTCGGGGCGTGCGCCGAACAGGGCGCCCGAGCGCCACTCGTTCACGAGGAACGCCGAGACGTTGCGCCGGATCCGGGCCCACAGGGCGTGGTCGTTCGGCTCGAACACCACCCACTGGGTGCCGATCAGGATCGACTCCTCCAGGTAGTTGAAGTACCGGCGGACGTTCAGGTAGCGCCAGGCCGGGTCGGAGGACAGGGTGCGGGCGCCCCAGATGCGGATGCCGCGGCCCGGGAACGCCCGGATGCAGTTCACGCCGATCGGGTTGAGCAGGTCCTGCTCGCCGCGGGTGATCTGGATCTCCAGGTCCACCGCGCCGCGCACGACCTCGTTCGCGGGAGCCTTGTGCACGCCGCGCTCGGAGTCGTTGCGGGCCCACACGCCGGCCACGTGACCGCTCGGCGGGATCAGCCGGGCCTGGCCGGAGGCCGGGTCGAAGGACTTGATCCAGGGGTAGTACAGGGCCGCGTACTTGGAGTCGTAGCCTGCCGTCTCCTGGCGCCAGACCCGGATCTGACGGGCATTCAGGCCGGGCGGCGGGTCGATGATCGCGACGCGGTCGCCCATCAGCTCGCAGTGCGCGATCAGGCCCAGCTGGACGGCCTTGACCTGCTCCAGGTCGATCGCGCCGCGCTGGTAGGCGGCCATGAGGTCGGGCACCGCGACCATGGACACCTCGTCGACGGCCTCCAGGCCGCCGAAGCCGGTGCGGTCGGAGCTGTCGCCCAGGTACTGCGCGGGGCCGACGGAGGCGACGTCGTCGGGGGCGGAGCCGCCCGGGACGGCGGCGGCCGAGGCGGCCGGCGCGGTCAGCGCGACCGTCTGGTTCTCCGGGCGGGCCAGCTGCGCGGCCGGCGCGGCCTCGGCCACGGCGATGAGCTTCGAGCGCTCCTTGACCTGGGTGACGACGTAGGAGCGGTTGCCCTTCTTCGCCGACACGTCGAACGTCTCGACGGCCTTGTCGCCGTCCTTGACGATCAGCTTGAAGCGCTCGGCGGGGCCTTCGCCCTCCGCGTCCGCGACCTCGACGCTCAGCGGGCCGCCGCTCGCGCCGGCCGCGAGGGCCGTCACGGTGAAGGTGCCGAGCTGCTTCGGCTCGCCGGCCGGCAGCGCCGCCTGCGCGGCGGAACCGCCCACCGCCGCCGGGGACTTGGCGTCGCCGTTCGCGCCCGCCGCGGTGCCGCCGACGCGCACCACGTACGCCGCCGAGCCGCCGTTGTTGAAGAAGCCGTAGACGGAGTGCGCCAGGTAGTAGCCGTCGGTGAAGTCACCGAACGCCGCCACGTACTGGGTCCAGTTGGTCACCAGGGTCGGCTCGTTCAGGGGGCCGGTCGGGGCGAGCCCGACGAAGGCCGCCACCGAGGTGCCCACCCCCTCGATCGGGCGGGAGCCGCTGGCCACCTCCTCGACGTATACGCCGGGCGACAGGTAGGACGGCATGCTGTGCTCTCCTCGGGGTACGCGTCAGGACTTTGCCACCCTCACGCGCGAAGCGCGTCCCCCGAAACGGCCTCCGGTGCCGAACCGGGGGCAGCCTCCGTGACCGGAAGGGCAACTTCCGCCGGTCGCGCCCACCCGGCATGTCCCCCGGTCCCTTGCCCGCTCCGGCGTTCTCGACCAGTCTGATGCGCTGACGTGGCTTCTTCACCGTCGAAAGGAATGCTCGTGCGCGCGCAGGGCAAGGGCACCTCAGCGAAGGAAGGGACGCCCGGTCGCCGGCCTGCCGCTCGTCCGACCCGCGCCCCGGGGTGGGCGGCCGGGGTACTCGACCTTCAGCGGCTCGCGGGCAACGCGGCGGTCTCCCGCGCCGTCGAGACCGAGCGCCACCAGCACTCCGCCGGCTGCGGACACGAGCAGCAGCCCGCGGTGCAGCGCAGCTCCCTGGTCCACCAGGTCCTGAACTCGCCCGGCAGTTCGCTGAACGGGGCGCTGGCCGGTGAGATGTCGGCCCGGTTCGGAGGCGTCGACTTCAGTTCCGTACGGGTGCACACCGACACCGTCGCCCAGCGTTCGGCCGCCGAGATCGGCGCGACGGCGTACACCTCGCGCGACCACGTCGTGTGGGACGGCCGCGACAAGCACACCCTCGCCCATGAGCTCACCCATGTCGTCCAGCAGCGCCAGGGCCCGGTCTCCGGCGCCGACAACGGCGGCGGACTGCGGGTCAGCGACCCGGGCGACAGCTACGAGCGCGCCGCCGAGGCCAACGCGCGGCGCGTGATGGCGGGCCCGGCGCCGGTGCAGCGCGCGGTCGAGCAGCACACCGGTCACGCCGAGCACACCGGTCACGCCGGACACGACCACGCCGGTCACGCCGACCACGCGTCTTCGGCGACGGCGCCCGCGGGGGACGTCGGCGCGTTCGTCCAGCGCCGGGCGGAGACACCGGCGCGGATCGGCTTCGAGTTCCAGCAGCTGCGAAGCGAGGTCGAGGTCAAGGGGGGCACGGAGTCGAGCTCGGACGACGGCCTCTTCGCCTCGGACGAGACGAAATCGCAGTCGTCCGAGTCGGAGCCCGACGTGTACGACGCCGAGGCCAAGCACTACGGCAGGGGCCAAGACCAGTGGTACGTCGTCAAGGACGGCAAGAACCTGGAGTTCGTCACCCAGCCCTTCGCGAGCATGGAGAAACTCGTCGAGGTCATGGGCGAGATCAGTCGGGTGGCGAAGTTCCTGGAGGCGGCGACCAAGCACGAGCAGAAGGCTGACTCCGATGCGGCACCGGAGTTCGAGATCGGCGACAAGTACGTGACCGTCTTCGTCCCCGACAGCGCGGGGCAGCCGCAGGTGAACCCCGATGTGCCGCTGGACTCCCTGCCCGCCCTCTACGAGCACGCGGGCGGCGACGATCAGCACTTCCAGGACTTCTACGGCGCCGACCGGGGGACGTTCTGGAAGGCGGAGGACACCAAGCAGGAGATGGAGGACAACGCCAAGGTCGCTGCGAAGGTGCTCTCCGTCGACGCCGGTGTGCTCGCTCGTACCTTCGGCATGGAGGACACGTCTCCCGAGAAGCTCGGCAGCGTCCGCGGCCTGCTCCAGGTGCTGACCGCGGCCGCCGTGCACCAGGCGTGGTACCCCACCGCGCTTCCCAAGGACCAGCCGGTGCTGCTCAAGACCCATATGGGCAGGCTGTGGCAGGAACTGGAAACGAGCGACGTGATCGGCTCCGAGGTGGCCGCGAAGGCCGTGGTGCAGCTGATGTGCCAGGTGAGCGAGGACCTGATCGAGAAGAGGGGCGTCTGCGATGGCATCGTCAACAAGGTGATGCAGGGAGTGGACCCGGTCTGGGCCGGTCCGCTGGACTCCGTCGACATCGGGGCGCCGGCGCAGCAGGGCGGACCCGCGACGGAGGATCGCAAGCAGATCCTGGTCGAGCTGCGGCGGGTGCCGGTCCTCGCCATCGACGAGTGGCCGGCGTTCGCGGCGAAGTCCTTCGCCCACTTCATCCAGGACAGCGCCGACCGCTACCACCAGGACCTGTGACCCGCGGAGCTGCCCGAACGGGCACACCCCCGTGCCCCTGGGCCTCATGACGCTCGAACGGGGCCGGACGTAGCCTCGCTGGGGTGACTTTGTGGACCTCCCTCGAACCTGCCTCCGTCACCGTCGACCCCGGTAGCCGGGCGACCGTACGGCTGCGGGTGCGCAACACCGGTGACGTCGTCGACGAGTACCGCTTCGAGCCGGTGGGGAGTGTGGCGCCCTGGACGACGGTGGAGCCGCCCACCCTGCGGCTCTTCCCCGGTACGACGGGGACGGTCGAGCTGACGTTCGCCCCGCCCCGCACCCCGGACGCGACGGCCGGCCCCAACGCCTACGCGGTGCGCATCACGCCGACCGAGCATCCGGAGGCGGTGACGGTTCCCGAGGGGAACCTGACGATCACGCCGTTCACCGAGGTGCGGGCCGAGTTGGTGCCGCCGACGGTGAAGGGACGGTTCCGGGGCCGCCCCCGTCTCGCCGTCGACAACATCGGCAACACCAAGGTCACCGCCTCGCTCAGCGGCAGTGACAACGGGGACCGGCTTTCGTACGAGCTCCAGCCGGCCAACGTGCAGATCGAGCCCGGCCGGGCGGTGTTCGTGAACACCACCCTGCGCCCGCGCCAGATCATCTGGTTCGGGTCGAAGGAGGAGCAGCCCTACGCGCTGAACGTGCAGCGTTCGGGCGCGGTCCCGCTGTCCGTGGACGGCACGTTCGTGCAGCGCGGCTTCCTTCCCCGCTGGCTGGCGACGGCGCTCAGCCTGACCCTGGCCCTCGCGATCGCGTTCGTGATGATCTGGCTGACCTACAAGCCGCAGGTGCGGTCGCTGGCCCAGCCGAAGGTCGAGGAGGCCGGCGTCAGCACCCTGGCGCCCAGCCCCTCGGCGTCGCCCGACGCCCCGGCCCTGGTGCCCACCCCGACGGCGCCCGTCGTGGTCGAGGCGCCCGCCAGCAGCCAGGCCGCGGCCGACAGCGGCAGCGGCAGTGGCAGCGGGGACGGCGGCGGGAGCGAGTCGAAGGCCCCCGTGAAGCCCAAGCAGGAGACGGCGGCCGACGCCGTGAACAAGCTCGCGGCGCGCAGCGACGGGCGGCACATCTGCTACATGGCGTTCATCGCGGACCAGGGCTGGCAGGACCCGGTCTGCGACGGCGCGATCGCCGGCACGACCGGCAAGAACCTGCCCATCAAGGCCCTCAACATCGCCACGGCGAGGACCGGCGGGGTCACGGGCAACGCCGCCCATGTGGTCGGGGGCTGGCTGACCGGGGACAAGTGGTCGAAGGCCTCGGACGGCGTCAACATGTGGATGGGCTCCAGCAAGGCGGCGGTCTCGGTGATGGAGGGCTTCACGATCAGGACGATCGAGGGCTCCGTCTGCCAGACCGCGCACATCAAGGACCGGGGCTGGCTGGGGAAGAGCTGCACGAAGCCGGGCGACTGGATCTACGGCGGCAGCCCCATGGAGCAGAAGCTCCAACTGGAAGCGGTCCGCTTCACGGTCTGAGATCGCACCTGACTCCCGAGGACCTGGATCTCCGTCCGAAACCGCGTGCCGGGGCACGTCCGTTCGTCCCTTTCGGGCAGCGGTCGTGCCCCGCGGCCTGCTGACTGCCTCGCGGCCCGCGTCGTAACGTCGCCAGGTGACTCTGTGGACTTCTCTGGAACCGGCCGCGGCGACCGTTGATCCCGGCGGCAGCACGACCGTACGGCTGCGGGTGCGCAACACCGGTGACGTCGTCGACGAGTACCGCTTCGAGCCGGTGGGGAGTGTGGCGCCCTGGACGACGGTGGAGCCGCAGACGCTCCGCCTCTACCCGGGGACGACGGGCACGGTCGACCTGACCTTCTCCCCGCCCCGCACCCCGGACGCGACGGCGGGTCCGAATCCCTACGCGGTGCGCATCACGCCGACCGAGTATCCGGACGCGGTGACGGTCCCCGAGGGGAACCTGACGATCACCCCGTTCACCGAGGTGCGGGCCGAGTTGGTGCCGCCGACGGTGAAGGGACGGTTCCGGGGCCGCCCCCGCCTGGCCGTCGACAACCTCGGCAACACGCGCGTGACGGCGTCCGTCGCGGGCGCCGACATGGGCGACCACCTCGGCTACGAGTTCAGCCCGGGCAGCGTCCAGATCGAGCCGGGCCGGGCGGTGTTCGTCGACACGACCCTGCGCCCGCGCCAGATCATCTGGTTCGGCTCGAAGGAACAGCGCCCGTACGCGCTGAACGTGCAGCGCTCGGGCGCGGTCCCGCTCTCGGTGGACGGGACGTTCGTCCAACGCGGCTTCCTCCCCCGCTGGCTGGCGACGGCGCTCAGCCTCATGCTCGCCGTCGCGATCGCGTTCGTGATGATCTGGCTGACGTACAAGCCGCAGGTGCGGTCGCTGGCCCAGCCGAAGACCGAGGAGGCCGGCGCGACGGCACTGCCCAGCCCCTCCGTCTCCGCGCCGTCCGCGCCGCGGGTGGACGCCTCCGCCGATCCCCTGCCACCCCAGCAGACGCCCTCCGCGCCGGCCCAGGACAACGGCGGCAGCGGCTCCGGCTCCGGCTCCGGCTCGGGGTCGGGCGGTGGAAGCGGCAGCGGGAGCGGCAGCGGCAGCGGGAGCGGGGGCGGTTCGAACTCCACGAAGGCGCCGGCCGTCGTGCCCGGAGCGATCATCATCGGCACCGGTTCGAAGCGCTGCATCGACGTCACCGACGCCCAGAACGGCAAGGGCAAGGACGGCACGCCGCTCCAGCTGTGGGACTGCGCCGGGTCGGCGAACCAGAAGTGGATCTTCAAGAGCGACGGCACGGTGCGCTCGCTCGGCCTGTGCATGGACGTCGCCTGGGGCTCACGGGACGACGGCGCGGTCATCCAGCTCGCCAACTGCAGCGGCAACCCCGCCCAGCAGTGGGTCCTGAGTCAGGCCGGCGACCTGGTCAACCCCCAGGCGGACAAGTGCATCGACGCCAAGGACAAGGGCACCGCCAACGGCACCAAACTCCAACTGTGGACCTGCTCGGGCACCTCGAACCAGAAGTGGCGGGCACAGTAGGGACTCCGGTTCCCGCGTTGCGTCGCGCCGAGCGGCTCGTCGCCGTGTGGAACGGGGAGCCTCCGAGCGGCAGGGACGGTGGTACGGCGGACGCGGTGTCGGAGGCGCGGGCGGCGGGGCTGCCTGTTGACGTCGTCTGGCCGGTGGGGGCCGAGCGGCGGGGTTGACGCCTGTCTCCTGTCTCCGGGGCGTCGTCGCACCGTGAGCGGGTATCAAGGGGGCAGCGATTCGCTCCGTGGGCGCGGGCGATCGCCAGGGGGTGGGTTGTGAGCAGTCGTCGCCGGTTCCGTCTGCCTTTACCGCGTTCATCGCTGCCCGGGCGTTCCGCCGGGCGGTGGACGGTGGTCGCGCTGGGGGTGGCCGTGCTGGTGGTGGCGCTTGTCGGCGCCGCCGATCCGTATCGGCAGATCCGGGAGTTCCGCGGGGCCGTGGCGTGCGAGCGGGACGCCGGGGACTGCCTCGACAGCGAGGCGGGTTCCGTCGTCGGGCGGCGCACCTACACCACGACCACGACGCGCACCGACGCGAACGGTGTGACGTACACGGACACGACCACCCACTACGAGGTCACCTGGCAGCGGGCCGACGGCTCCCGGCAGGCCCGTGACGTGTCGTCGGGTTTCCATGACAAGGCCGAGAAGGGCAAGCCGGTCACGCTGCGGCTCTGGCACGGGGAAGTCGTCGGCGTGGAGGTGACGGGTGGCGCGCAGTGGTTCATGCCGAAGTCCGGCGGCACGCTCAACATCTGGCTGTACGGGGCCCACTTCGGCCTGGGACTGCTGCTGTGGGGGCTGCTGCTCGGCTGGTGGGACGGCTTCTTCGCGCTCGGCTTCCGCATGTTCGCCTGGATGTTCATGAGTCTGCTGCCGGTGGCCATCGCGACGCATGCCCTGGCCTACGGCCTGGACACCGGGATCGGGCTCGTCGTCGAGGTCGTCCTTGCCCTCGTGTTCGCGGGGGCCGCCGGCTTCCTGCTGATCGGCTCGCTCGACCACTGGTGAGCCGGATGGGCGGGAACTACCAGTTCGCCTCGCCCGGGACCAGGCGGCCCGCCTTGCGGTATTCGCGGCGGGCGCCTTCCAGGAGGTCGGCGTCGGCGACCTGTTCGCCCCGGCCGGCGGCCAGGTAGGCGGCCGTCACGACCGCGCTGCGGATCGAGCCGCCGGCCAGTTCGAAGTCCTTGGCCAGGGGCGTGGGGTCGATGCCGTCGACGCACGGGACGTGGGCCAGGCCGTGCCGCCAGAGGGCGACCCGTTGGCCGGGGTCGGGGAACGGGAAGTCGACGACCAGGTCGAGGCGGCGGGTGAACGCCTCGTCGATGTTGGCGCGCAGGTTGGTGGTGAGCAGCGCGATGCCGTCGAAGGACTCCAGGCGCTGGAGCAGGTAGGCGCTCTCCATGTTGGCGTACTTGTCGTGCGCGTCCTTGACCTCGGACCGTTTGCCGAAGACGGCGTCGGCCTCGTCGAAGAGCAGCACGGCGTCGGTGCGGTCGGCCTCGGTGAAGATGCGTTCCAGGTTCTTCTCGGTCTCGCCGACGTACTTGTCGACGACCGAGGAGAGCTGGACGACGTAGAGGTCCAGGCCCAGTTCGGCGGCCACGACCTCGGCCGACAGGGTCTTTCCGGTGCCGGACTCGCCGGCGAACAGGGCGAGCACCCCTCTGCCCCGGCCGCCGCCCGCGCTGAGGCGCCACTCGCCCAGCACGCGGTCGCGGTGCCGGGCGCGCAGGGCGAGTTCGTGCAGTTGGGTCAGCGGGCGGTCGGGCAGGACCAGGTCCGTCCAGCCGACGTCGGGACGGATCCGTCGCGCGTGCCGTTCCAGGCCGGACGCCGACTGCTGGCGGGCGGCCAGGCGGACGTGGTCGGCGGTGAGCGGCACGCCCTCGAAGGCGGCGAGCGCGGAGGCGGCGTGCGCGGCCCGGGCGATCCGCTCGCCGCCCAGGCGGTACGGGGCGACGGTGGTGGCGAGGTCGAATCCCGGCTCCGCCCCGCCGAGCGCCACCGCCCAGGCCGCCGTCCCGCCCGTCCTGCGGCGCGGTGCGTCCAGGACCAGCGGGTCGTGGGTGGACCAGTGCGGGTCGTAGGGGCGCGGGTCCGTGAGGAGGACGGTGACGTCCGGGGCGTCGGCCAACGCGCCGATCAGATCGCCCGGTTTGTCCGGCAGGCCGGACAGGACCACGGCCCGGTCGGTGAGCCGGGCCTCGCGCAGGAGGTCGGCGACGCGGTCGTCGGGGCCGGCGAAGCGCAGGGCGTCGAGGCCGGCGGCGCCGAGGGCCGAGGCGATCGCGGCCAGGCCGTCGCCCTCCCGGTGCTCGCGCAGATAGACGGTGCGCGGGCCGCCGTCCCGCAGCCGGTGCGCCAGCCGGTGGACGAAGTCCTCGTCGTCGGCGGGCAGCGGCGGGGGGAGTTCGTGGAGGAAGCCGTGCAGGGCCGCGTCCGGGGTGTCGTCGCCGAGGAGGTGGGCGAGCAGCCGGTCCGGGACGCGCAACGGGCGGGAGAGGAACGGGCGTTCGGGATCCTCCACGTCGAGCAGGCCGTACGCGCGCAGGGGCGCCGCGGAGTGGAAGCGGGCCCGGGCCGCGGCCAGGTGCGCGGGCGCTCCGCACAGGTCGAGGGCGAGCCCCACCGTGGCCCGCCGTCTGCTCACGTCGTCGTTGAGGTAGCCGTACAGCGGCTCGAAGGAGCGGTCGAGGTCGGGTGCGAGGGACACGAGGAGGATCGCGGCGTCGAGCCCGGTGAGACGCAGCCGCGCTGCCAGCGCGAGGAGGGCGTCGGGCGGATCGAGGGAGGGGGTGAGGTCGCCGGCGGGGGGCCGTGGGCCGGCGGACAGCAGGTGGCGCACCGCGTCCTCGGAGAGGTACAGGCCGCGGAGCGGGTCGGTGGCCGTGGGGTCGGTGGCGGCGCGGTGGTCGACCAGGGCGGCGACCCGCTCGCGCAGCGCGGCGAGGCGCGGGAGCAGCCCCGTCGGCTCGGCGACGACCGCGGACTCCCCGGTGCGGGTGTCGGTCACGGCTTGCTCGGCGGCCGGGCCGCGGCCTCACGGGCGGCGCGGGCCGCGGCCACCTGGTGGGGGCGGTGGGCGCGCTCGCCGGACTCCGGCGGGTCGCCGTCCATGCCGCGCAGCCGGACCGCCGCGCCCTCGGTGACCGGTGGCCCGGCGTCGTACTCCGGGTAGGCCGGGAAGGGGGCCGTCACGACCAGGTCCAGGGAGGGCTTGAGCTCGCCGCCCAGGGCGGACCAGATCTCGGCGAGGGAACGGGACTCGGTCTGGATGCCGGCCACGGTCAACGGCACGGCGAGGCCCAACGCGCCCAGGGAGCCGGGGAGTTCGTCGGCCGCCAGCATCTCGCGGGGCAGCAGCGTCGCCAACACGGCCGACAGCAGCCGGTGTTCGTCCTGCGGGGTCCGCGTCCAGGCGGTCACCAGGTACGACAGCCGGAACCAGCGCGGGGGTTGACGGCGTTTGACGACGATGTCGCGGTCGTCGCGTACCGCCATCTGGCCGCGCTGCCGACGGGACACGTCCTCGCGGATGTCGTACAAGTAGGTGTTGATCACAGGGGCGTTGCGCCGGGCGGCCCAGTCACGGGTGGGGGCCTCGAAGGAGACGTCGATGCCGGAGCCGGCGAGCGCGCCGCCTTCGAGCAGGCTTTTGAGGACCTCGTCCACCTCGTGGATCACCGTCGTGCTCCTCAATTGCCTTGCGATTGCCCAGCGGTCGCGTTGTCGGCGACGGCAGGTGCTTCGCCGACGACAGCGGTCGCCTGCCCATCCTGCCCGTCGCGGGCCGGTTTCCGCACGCGCGGCGGGTCCTGCCGACGGGCAGCGCGTCCTGCCCGCGTGTCCTCATTCGATTGCCCGTTCGGTCAGATGTAGCCTTCCCGGAGGGCATATGCCACCGCGTGCGCCCGGTTGCGCAGATGCAACCGCGTCGTGAGTCCGTGCATGACGTTCTTTACGGTCCGTTCGGAGTAGGACAGCTTGCTGGCGATCTCTCCGGTGTCCAGGCCCTCGGCCACCAGCCGCAGCACGTCCACCTCCCTCGGTGTGAGGCCCAGGGAGGGGACGCCGGGCCTGCCCGCCGTACCGCGATGCAGTGTGCCCACCTGGCTGATCAGCCGGCCGAGCAGGTCGGAGGGCAGGTCGCCATCACCGCGGTGGGCGGCGAGCACCGCCTGCACCAGCCGGTGCGCGGTCGCCTCGCGACGCCAGACGATGGCCCCGACCCCGCACTCGATGACGTCCAGCAGCTCGGTCTCGCGGATCGTGCCCACGACGAGCACCGCCCGCGCCCCCTCGCTGCGCACGATCCGCCGCAGCCGGGCCAGCGCCGCTTCGTCGAGGGTGTCCTCGATCAGCAGCGCCACCGTGCCGGCGGCCGCCGAGAGCTCCTCGCGGACCTCGATCTCCGGACGCCCGCGCAACTGGCTGACCGCGCCCTCGCGGGAGATCGGGTCCGGCGCCTGGACGGCCACGGGAACCCGCCGCCGGGTCCCGGGCGAGCTGCCCGCGGCAGAACCGCCCGCGACGGCCGCGCCGACAACCGTGACAGCCGTGCCGGTGGTGACGGCGGTGACGCCTGCCGTGCCTGCGGCGGCGGTCTCTGATGTCCGAGGTGTGCTGAGCAACCGTTTCCCCTATGTTCACGGGCCCGCCGTCCGGCGGGGAGCCGTGACGGATGGTTACCGTCCACACTTCTGCGACTCCTGGGACTCGCGCAATCGTGGAGCACCACGAGGCGGACCACGAGAGCAAGCCGTCCGGCACCACGGTTCGCGCACATTTCTGCAAGTCAGAGGCATGAAGATCGCCACGGACCGCGCATTCGTGAGCCTCGCCACAACGGCTGCGCGGACCCGTGCCGAATCGCACGGCCTCTACCTGTACATGCCCGACCAGATGTCCGCCGTACCCGACCGCGAATGCAGGAGACTGGGATGACCGGACCGTTGTTGCGGCAACGCGAGGAAGCAAGCGCGCTGCTCGCCGCGGAGGCCGAGCGGGCCCGGGCCGGCGCCGGTCGACTCGTGCTGCTGCGCGGGGCCACGGGCACCGGCCGGTCCGCCGTCCTGGAGGCCGCCGCCGCGCACGCGACCCACCTCGGTCTGCGTGTGCTGCGCGCCCGCTGCTCCCCCGAGGACACCGCGCTGCCGTTCTCCGCCGTCCTCCATCTCCTCGGTCCCGTACCGGAGTTCGCCGACTTCTCCCCGGGCGGCGAGGACCGCGGCAGTGCGGCCCGGCTGTGGCGACTGCTGCGTTCGTACGCGGACGAAGCACCGCTCATGGTCGCCGTCGACGACGTCCACCTCGCCGACGAGGCCTCGCGCCGCTGGTTCGTGGAGGCGGCCCGCCGGATCGACCGATTACCGGTACTGCTGGTGGCCACCGAGCGGAGTCAGTACGACATCGACCCGCGTCCCGCCGGTCTCACCCATGCCCTCTCCCCGTCCCTGCTGCGTACCCACACCCTCGCCCCCCTCACCGACGACGCCTCGGCCGCACTGGTCCGGGCCGCCCTCCCGGCGGTCTCCGACCGGGCCACCGCGGACTGCGCGCGCGCGAGCGCCGGCAGCCCGCTGCTCCTGCACGCCCTCCTCGACGACCTCGACGGCGCCCCGCGGCCGACGGTCGTCCCGAGGACGTGCGCCGCGCTGTACCCGGGCTCCTACCCGGCGGCCGTCTCCTGGTGGCTGGACAGCGCGGGCGCGGCGACCGCGGAGGTGGCCCGCACGCTCGCCGCCCTGGAAACCCCCTTGGAAACCCCCCTGGAAACCGCGGACGCCACCCAGCCGACCGACCCCACCGACCCCACTGACCCCACTGACCCCACCGACTCCACCGTCAGCCACGGCGCGCCCGGCACCTCCGGCACCTCCGGCACCTCCGGCACCCCTGACCTCACCGGCGCCCCTGCCACCCCGGACACCGCCGAAGGTCTCGCCGCTCTCGTCGCCGAGGCATCCGGCGCCGACCCCGCCCGCGTCTCCGGCTGGTTCACCGCGATGACGCGGCTCGGCGTGCTGCACCCCGACCCCGCAGGCCGCCCCCGCTACGCGCATCCGCTCCTGCGCGATGCCGTCCTCGGCGGATGGTCCACCGCCCGCCGGCAGGACGCGCACCGGGCGGTGGCCCAGGCGATGCTGCGCCGGGGCGACCATGTCGACGCGGTGGCCCGGCAGTTGCTGGGCAGCGCGCCCGCCGGCCTGCCCTGGGCGCTGCGCGTGCTGCGCGACGCCGGCACCGTCGCCGTCCGGGACGGCCGTCAGGGCGACGCCGTCCGCTATCTGCGCCGGGCCCTCCAGGAACCGCTGCCCGACGATCTGCGCCAGCGCCTTCTCACCGAGCTCGGCTCCCTGGAGTACGCCTCCACCGACGCCCCGGCCGGCATCCCGCGGCTGGCCGAGGCGCTCGACCTGCCGGCCGAACCCCGCGACCAGGTCCGCACGGCCATCGCCCTGGGCACCGCGCTCGCGGGCCGCGGGGAGGTCCGGACGGCGGTGGAGGCGCTGCGCCGGCTGGAGGCGCGGCTGGTCGGCCACCCCGACCTGGCCCGCACCCTGCAGACCGCGTCCGCGCTCCTCTCCGACCAGGACCAGGCCGTCCGCCGGGAGGCCTACCGCTGGCTCGCCGACACCGCCGAACGCACCCCGGAGCTGGTCGGCGCGTCCGGCCAGGCGCTCCTGGTCCGCTACGCGGCGACCGCGGGGGACATCGCGGCGCGGGAGGCGATGCGCCGGATGCGCACCCTGCTGACCGAGCCCGCCGACTCCCTCGCCGAGCCGTTCCTGCTGGGCACGGCCGCGGCGGTGGCCCAGTGGGCCGATGAACTCGACGAGGCCGAACGCCTGGTGGAGCGCGGCCTGGCCGGGCAGCACCCGTCCCTCCTGCACCCGATGGAACAGGCGCTGACGGACACCGAGTGGGACATCGCGGCGGCGCGCGGCGCGTACGGGACGCTGCTCGCCGCCCACCCCGGGGCCCGCGCCCGGCACACCGGCTGCGGCCCGGCCAACGTCGACGCGCACGCCCTGCTCGCCCTGGTCGAGACGGGCCGCACAGCGGAGGCGCGACGCCTCGCCGACACCTTCGACCTGCGCGCCGCCCCCGACTCCTGGGAACTCAACCGCTTCCTCTACGCGCGGGGCGTGCTGCGGTTCACCGAGGGGGACGTCGCCGGCGCACTCCACGACTTCCTGGAGTGCGGCCGGCGGCAGTCCGCCCGAGCCGTCCTCAGCCCGGTCGTCACCCCGTGGCGGACGGCGGCCGCGGAGTGCCGGCTGGCGCTGGGCAACCCGCAGGAGGCGCTGGCCCTGGCGACGGAGGAACTCCGGCTGGCCCAGGTGTGGGACACCCCGCGCACCAAGGGACGGGCCCTGCGCGTCCTGGGCCGCGCGACCCGCGGGCGGCGCGGGCTGGAGCTGGGGGAGGAGGCGGTGGCCGTCCTGCGGGACTCCCCGGCCGAGGCGGAACTCGTGGCCTCGCTCCTCGCCCACGGCTGTCAGTTGACCGACGCGGGCGAACGCAGCCGGGGGCGCGAGCATCTGCGCGAGGCCGCCGAACGCGCCGAACGCCTGGGCAGCGTCCGGCTGTTGACCCACGCCGAGCAGGTCCTGCGCACGGCCGGCGCCCGCCGGACCACCCCCGCCCACACCGGCTCCGGGTCCCTCACCGGCAGCGAACGCCGGATAGCGGAACTCGCGGCGGAGGGCCGTACCAACACGGAGATAGCCGAACTCCTGCACGTGGCCCGCCGCACCGTGGAGACCCACCTGACCAGCACCTACCGCAAGCTGGGAATCCGACGACGGGCGGAACTGCCGGGGGCGCTGGGCAAGGACTGAACCCGCTCGTGAGCCCGTCGGCCGCCCGTCGGGTCAGGACCGCTCGAACCACCACGTCAGCCGGTCACCCGACACGCGCACCACCGTCACCGGGATGTCCACCCGCGTGCCGTCGGTCCGTTTCCCCGTGCGGGCGATGCGGGCGATGCGGGCGATGCGGGCGATGCGGGCGCCTGCGACGGCCTTCAGGCCGGTGGGGCAGGTGACGTCGACGTCCGTGCCGACCCACGGGAGCGGGTCACCGCCCTGGGCGGCGGACTGCACACCGGGCCGGTGGCGGCCATGGACGGCAGGTCCGCGCGCTGGTCCCGGCCCGGTGAGCACCTGCGCGGAGTGCGGGCAGGGGCAGGTGTGACAGGCCTGTGACCGGAGGTGTGGCTTCCGTCACAGCCGAATGATCACGGTCCTGGTGCAGTGACCGGATGCGTCCCGCAATCGGCACCGCGCTCACCGCCCTGCGCGGCTACCTGCCGCCGTTCCTGGTGCACCTCCTGATCGGCCTGCCGACGGCCGTCGTCGGGCTGTGCGCGCGCTGGTACGTCGAACACGGGCACTGCCAGTACGAGGACATCGGCGTCCGAGGCATGGACAACTGCACCTACGACCAGATCGAGGACAGCGGCATGGTCCTGATCATGCTCGTCTTCTTCGGCGTGCTCGTGGCCCTGCTGCTCGTCCTCTTCGACGTCCTGCGCCCCCTGCGCACGGGCCGCTCGCTCCGGCCCCGGCTGCTGACCCTCCCCCTGATCCTGCTGCCGTACGCCGTCTACGCCGCGAACGGCGGGTGAGGCAGGGCGATGGACGTGTTCGCCGACTTCGGCACGATGGCCCTGACGATCGTCCTCGCGCCGTTCGTCGTCGCCCTGGACCTGTGGGCGCGGGCCCGCGGGCTGTCCCCGGGCCGGCGCTGGACGATCCTCGGCTCGGCGATCGCGCTGGCCGGATACGGCGCGGCGACCGTCTACGGCCTCGCTTTCCTCCATCCCATGGACGTCTGCGCCTCCCCGACCGGCGACGGCGTCTACATGGACATGATGCGCGACTACCGCCTCGACCGCGTCACCGTGGACGCGTTCCCGCCCCGGGTGACCTGCGTCTGGGGCCGTGTCATGCCGGACGGCGATCCCCGCGAGCTGCTCGCCTCGGAGTGGGGGCGGTGGCTCATGTACGCGGGTCTCGCGCTGGCGGTGACCGGCGTCGGCCGGGATCGCGTCGGCCGGGATCGTCTCGGCCGGGACGGGGGCCGGGTCGACGCCGGCGAGCAGCGGGGCCGTCGACGAGAAGTACACATGCGCCGTCCCGACGGACATGACGGCACCCTTCGTGCGGGACCGCCGGCACCGTAGCGGCTACTTGCCTGAGTCAAGCCAGGTTCCTGCGCCTGCCCGTTGCCCCGTTGTCGTCGTGGGCCAAGCACGGCGTGACCCGCTTCGCCCGCCGGGAGGCGGTACGGCTGGGGCCGGTCGACGGCCGGGTCCGCTCGCTCGCGCCGGGCGTCATCGGCACCCCGCAGGGCCGACAGGAGGCAGCTGAGCACGAGTCGATGCGGAAGCTCGTCGAGGCGACCCCCCTCGGCCGCACCGGTCGTTCGGAGGAGGTCGCCGAGGTCGCCGGACGGTGACACAGATCACGTCCGCGACCGATCACTTCTCTCCCCGCCGCCGGTCCGACAGCGAAAGGAAGCCGAAGGCAGCCGGAGACGAAGGAGAACGACCGAGATGACCGCACCGAAGCCGGCATTGAAGCCCGCACCGAAGACCGCACCCGTGAAGGGCCCTGCCAGTTACTTCCCGTCGATCGAGAAGAAGTACGGCCGCCCGATCGACGAGTGGAAGACGCTGATCCGCGCCTCGCCCCTGACCCGGCACAGGGAACTCGTCTCCTGGCTGAAGACCGAGCACGGCCTGGGCCACGGCCACGCCAACGCGCTGGTGGCCCACACGCTGGCGGAGGCCGCCGGCGCGTGAGTCGGCCTCAGCGGCCGCCGGTCGTGCCGTTGCCCTTGGCGGGGGTCCGGCGACGGCCCTGCGCGGAGGTGGCGGCGGCGGGACGGCCGCGTCGGGCGCGGGGGGCGGAGCCGTTGCGCTCGCCGCCGCCCCGTCCTGAGCCACCGCGTGCCGGACGGCTCTCGGCGGGGGCCGGCGGCGCGAGGACGACGGGCACTCCCGACGGGGCCTGCGCACCGGTGATCCGGCTCAGCTCGGCGCCGCCCGAGCGGACCCGGGTGGTCTGCGGGGTGATGCCGGCGTCGGCCATCAGACGCGTCATGTCCCGGCGCTGGTTGGGCAGGACGAGGGTGACGACCGTGCCGGACTCGCCGGCGCGTGCCGTGCGGCCGCCCCGGTGCAGGTAGTCCTTGTGGTCGGCGGGCGGGTCGACGTTGACGACGAGGTCGAGGTTGTCGACGTGGATGCCGCGGGCCGCGACGTTGGTCGCCACCAGCACCGTGACATGGCCGTCCTTGAACTGGGCCAGGGTCCGGGTGCGCTGGTTCTGCGACTTGCCGCCGTGCAGGGACGCGGCGCGCACCCCGACGGCCAGCAGCTTCTTCGCCAGCCGGTCCGCCGCGTGCTTGGTGTCCAGGAACATGATCACGCGGCCGTCGCGGGCGGCGATCTCCGTGGTCGTGGCGTGCTTGTCCTCGTCCTCCACATGCAGCACGTGGTGCTCCATCGTGGTGACCGCGCCCGCGGACGGGTCGACCGAGTGGACGACGGGGTCGTGCAGGTAGTTGCGCACCAGCCGGTCGACGTTACGGTCCAGGGTCGCCGAGAACAGCATGCGCTGGCCGTCGGGACGCACCTGGTCCAGCAGTTGCGTCACCTGCGGCATGAAGCCCATGTCGGCCATCTGGTCGGCCTCGTCGAGGACGGTGATCTCGACCCGGTCGAGACGGCAGTCGCCGCGGTCGATGAGGTCCTTGAGGCGGCCGGGCGTGGCCACGACGACCTCGGCGCCGCCGCGCAGGGCGCTCGCCTGCCGGCCGATCGACAGTCCGCCGACGACCGTGGCGATCCGCAGCCGCAGCGCGCGGGCGTAAGGAGTGAGGGCGTCGTTGACCTGCTGGGCCAGTTCCCGGGTGGGGACGAGGACCAGGGCCAGCGGCTGCCGGGGTTCGGCGCGCTGTCCTGCCGTACGGGCCAGCATGGCGAGGCCGAAGGCGAGGGTCTTGCCGGAGCCGGTGCGGCCACGGCCCAGGACGTCCCGGCCGGCGAGCGAGTTCGGCAGCGTCGCGGCCTGGATGGGAAAGGGGGTGGTGACGCCTTCGGCGCTGAGGGCGGCCAGCAGCGGCTTGGGCATGTCGAGTTCGGTGAACGCCTCGACGGCCGGCAGCCCCGGGGTGAGGGTGACGGGCAGCGCGAATTCACCGCCGGACGCGGCGGGACGACTCCCGCGTCCGCTCCGCCCTGGCTTGGCCGAACGGGCGGGGGCGCCCTGGCGCCTGTCCGAACGGGAGCGGACGGAGCTGTTGCGGTTCATTCGGAACCTTCCTCGAAAGGGCAAAAAGCCATGAGCCGGGGCCCGTACTCAGGAGTACGGGCCCCGGCCACGGGATCCGCGTGAAAAGCGCGCGGATCTCAGCGTCTCGTGGACGTCAGGCGGTTCAGGCGGGAACGATGTTCTCGGCCTGCGGGCCCTTCTGGCCCTGCGTGACGTCGAAGGTCACCTTCTGGCCTTCCTGAAGCTCGCGGAAGCCCTGGGTGGCGATGTTGGAGTAGTGGGCGAACACGTCCGGGCCGCCACCCTCCTGCTCGATGAACCCGAAGCCCTTTTCCGCGTTGAACCACTTCACGGTGCCAGATGCCATATTGAATCTCCCTTGGGGCAGTGCCCGGTGTCCGCACCTTGCGGACCCGGCGTCGCAGGATCAGAAAGCCCCGGAAACAAAAAGAGTGCTCGTCGACGGATGGTCGAAGAGCACTCACAAGCCTCTGGTAACCGAAACTGCCACTTTTATCACGGTAGCACAGGAACGCAGGAGGGGCCCGTGGAGCAGGGAGCCAACCCTGCGGGCGACCGTGCGGGAAGCCGGGCGGCGGCTTCGCGGCGGGATGCCCTGATGATGATCCAATGATGATTTATCACGTCGTACCGCTCGCGGAATGGGAAGACCGGCCCTACGCGCCCGCCTCTCTCGCACAGGAGGGGTTCGTCCACTGTTCACCCGACGAGGTGACCACGCTCGCCGTCGTCAACGCCTTCTACCGGAGCGCCGCGCGGCCGCTGCTGGCGCTGGTCCTCGACGCGGAGCGGCTCGGCGCGCGGTGCGAGTGGGAGGCGGCCGCCCCCGCCCCGCCGCCCGGGGTCGCCGAGGGCACCCTGTTCCCGCATGTCTTCGGACCGCTCGACCGCGATGCCGTGGTCCGCGTCCTGGAGGTCCGCTGGGACGCGGAGGGCCGGGCCGTCGGCCTGACGGAGTCCGGCTGACAGTCACTCAGCAGCCGAAGGGCGCGCCGCACGTGCGGCGCGCCCTTCGGCTTGATGCGAGCTCGGACTCCTCAGAGGTCGAACTCGTGCGGGGGCAGTTCGAGGGTGAAGCAGGCTTCCCGGACCACGGCCTGCTCGGTCTTGTCGAAGTCGCCGTCGGCGCCGCCTATGACGATGCCGATCTGGATGACGGCCCGCGCCTCGGCGGGCTTCTTCTTCGCCTTGGCGATCTCCTGCAACACGCTGACCTTGCCGAAGGCGAAGTCGGTGGTCAGCTTGTTCAGGTTGTCGTCGAAGCGCCGCTGAAGGTCCGTGGCGTCGAAGTTGCGCAGCACGTCGTTGGTGGCGATCAGCTGGGCCACCCGCTGCCGTTCGGCCGGGTCTATGGTGCCGTCCGCCGCGGAGACCAGGGCGCACATCGCCATGCTCGCGTCGCGGAAGGCACCGCTCTTCAGGTCGTTCTTCTTCGCCTCGAGCTGGGTCTGCATCGTCGACGCGGACTCTTTGATGCGGTCCCACAGGGCCATGAGAACTCCAGAGGTCGGTACGGATCAATCGTTCAAACTATCGATCGTCCGGATTGGTTCCCGCCGCTTCCGCTTCCCGTGACCGGAGGTCAGCTGAGGCAGATCAGACCCAGCAGACAGACCGCCGACGGCGAGGTCGCCGCGGGCGCGGGCGTGGACGTAGTCGTGGACGTGGACGTCGAACTCGACGAGTCGGCGGCGCTGTCGCTCGCGGCGGGCGTGGACGCCTGCTGCCCGGACGACGTGCCGGACGTGTCGGTGGGAGTGGTGACGGACCCCTGGTACGAGGAGGTGTCGGTGCCCTGCTGTGCGGTGGCCGGCGACGTGGTCGTACGGGGCGCGGAGGGAGCGGCGGCGGCGTCCGGGTGGGTGTTCGACGAGGTCGAGGGGGTGTACCGCTCGCCCCCGAGTTCGGTCGCCGGGGACTGCGGCTGTGTCGGTGCGGTGGGGGAGGTCGAGGGCCGGTGCGCGTCGGACCGGTCGACCGTCGGGCGGGTGTGCTCCGAGGTCGGCACCTCGCCGCCGTACGTGGTGGGGTTCTCGGGTGCGGTGGCCGCCTGGGCGCGGTCGCCGCCCTGCCGGTCCAGCGCGGCGACGGTCAGACCGCCGCCGACGAGGGCGACGGCCGTCGCGACCACGGCCCGACGCTGGTTCTTCTTCCAGCGTGCCAACTGCCGCCGCCGCGCGGCCCGCCCCGGCGGCGCGGACGCCACGGGCGGCACATACGGCTCGGCCGGCTCGGGCGGCCGGGGCGGCTCGGTCTGCGCAACGGCCGCCACGGGGGCGTACGACGTCGGCTGCGCGGGCCGGAGGGTGACCGGGGCGATGTCCGGGGCGTAGGCGCCGCACCCGGGGCACACCAGGGCGCCGTTGAGATGCCGACGACACGAGGAGCAGTAGTCCATCTGCGGCACGCTAACGAGTCGTTCGAACGACTGTGTGCAGCCTGTGTGATGCTCCTGCGCGGATCCGTCGCGGATCCGTGGCGGATCCCTCGTGGACCCCTCGCGGATCCCTTGAGGGGCGTGGGCGGATGCCGTCGCCGCACGGCTGTGCGTCCATCCATATGAATATGAATCAAGTAAATGACTATTGACGCGCTCAGGACAGTACCTCTAGCTTCCGCTAGAAAGCGCTTTCCGCACCTCTGGCAGACGACCCGCACCGTCCTGGAGATGGAGAGATCAACGATGCCAACGATGTTTCTGAGACCTGTCATCGCATGCGCCGGCCTGGTGGCAGGCGCGCTCGTCGCGCTGTCCGGCACCACGGCGCAGGCCGCCACCGTCCGCTACGAGGCGGAGACGTCCCCGGCGGTCTGCGTCGGCGCCATCGACTCGAACTGGACCGGCTACTCCGGCACCGGATTCTGCAACGGCACCAACTCGACCGGCGGATACGCCCAGTTCACGGTGACCGCGGCGACGGCCGGCACGGCGACGCTGAACGTCCGCTTCGCCAACGGCGCCACGACCGCCCGCCCGGCCTCGCTCGTCGTCAACGGCACGACGGTGCAGACGCCGTCCTTCGAGGCCACCGGCGCCTGGTCGACCTGGGTCACCAAGACGCTCACCGTGACGCTGAACGCGGGCAGCAACACCATCCGCCTCGCCCCGACCACGGCGGACGGCCTGCCCAACGTCGACTACGTGGACGCGACGACGACCGACGGCGGCACCACACCCCCCACGACCGGCGCGATCTACGTCTCGCCGAGCGGCACGGACGGCGCGGCGGGCACCCAGTCCGCCCCGACGACCCTCGCGTCGGCGATCGGCAGGGTGACGGCCGGCGGCACGATCTACCTGCGCGGCGGGACGTACGCGCAGTCGTCGACGGTCACCGTGCCGGCGACCAGCAGCGGCACGGCGAGCGCGCGGACCACCCTGTCCGCCTACCCGGGTGAGACGCCGGTCCTCAACTTCTCGGCGCAGAGCGAGAGTTCGTCGAACCGCGGGCTCCAGCTGTTCGGCTCGTACTGGCGTGTGTACGGCGTCGTCGTGGAACGGGCCGGTGACAACGGGATCTACGTCGGCGGCAGCCACAACGTCATCGAGCGCACCGTGACCCGCTACAACCACGACACGGGGCTGCAACTGGGCCGGATCTCCTCCAGCACCCCCGCCGCGCAGTGGCCGTCCGACAACCTCGTCGTCTCGGCCGAGTCGCACGACAACGCCGACTCCGACGGCGAGGACGCGGACGGCTTCGCCGCGAAGCTCACCACCGGTACGGGCAACGTCTTCCGCTACTCCGTCGCGCACAACAACATCGACGACGGCTGGGACCTCTACACGAAGACGGACACGGGCGCGATCGGCCCGGTGACGATCGAGGACTCCCTCTCCTACGACAACGGCACCCTCAGCGACGGCACCGTGAACACCAACGGCGACCGCAACGGCTACAAGCTCGGCGGGGACGACATCGCCGTCGACCACGTCGTGCGGCGCAGCATCGCGTACCACAACGGCAAGCACGGCTTCACGTACAACAGCAACCCGGGCTCGATGGCGGTGTCGAACAACCTGAGCGTCGACAACATCACCCGCAACTACTCGTGGGACGCGGGGACTTCGGTCTTCCGCACCAACACGTCGTGCCGTTTCTCGGTGACCGGCTCCAACGACAAGACGATCGGCGACGCCGACGCCACGAACCAGTTCTGGACGGGCGCCAACGGTTCGCGCTGCGCCTCGTACTCGGGCGCCCTGGCCTGGTCCTTCGCCTCGGACGGGAAGCTGGTGGTGACGTTGGGAGGCAGGGTGGTGACGCTGTAGCCGATGGGAGGTCGGACGCGACGGGGAGGAGAAGGCCCGGGTCTCGGCGTGCCGGATCGTCCGTCCGCACCCGGGAGCACCTGGCCGCCGTCGCCGCCGAACCCGACGGCCGCCCATGCAGAAAGCTCGGCCGGCAGACCCCGGCCGAGCGCCTGCGCGAACTGCTCGTGGCCTGAGTCCCGCTGTGCGACGACCGCGTGGAATCAGCTGACCGGCCAGGTGCGCTTGGCCGCCCAGCTGCCGAAGCGCTGCCAGCCGACCTCCGGAAAGTCACGCCGCAGCGCGTCCACGTCCACATCGAGGCCGACCTCGGTGAAGTAGCGGAACATCGCGGCGAGATCGGCCGAGAACGCCTCGACGTGGGCGATCGGCAGCCGCTCGAAGACGATCGGCCGGCCGCACGCGCCGGTCAGGGCCTCCGCAATCTCCGGGCAGGTCAGCTCGTCGGAGGCGATGTCGATGCGTCGGCCCGCGAATTCCTGCGGCCGCGCGAGAACATGTGCTGCGAAGGCGCCGATGTCCCGCGCGGGAATCAGCGTCAGCGGCCGGTCGGCCGGCATCGGCAGCATGAACCGGCCTTCGCGCAGGCCCTCGAGCGACCACTCGACCGTGTAGTTGTCCATGAACGCGGCCGGACCGAGGATCGTCCACGGCACACCCAGCCCTCGCAGGTGCCGCTCGATGCGGTACTTGCTGTCGAAGTGCGGGATGCCCGTGCCGCGGTCGGCGTGCGCGGCCGAGGCGAACACGATGTGCCCGACACCGCGGGCGGCCTCCAGCAGGTCGATGCCCTGCCGGACCTCGGTCTCCGGGTCGGAGCCGAACGGCGTGGACATCGCGAACAATCCGTCGGTGCCCTTCAGGGCGGCCTCCAGCGACTTGTCGTCGTCGAAGTCGGCCGCGTGCACCTCGGCGCCGAGGACCCTCAGCGCGTGGGCGGCGGCCGAGTCGGGTGTGCGGGTCAGGGCGCGGACCTGGAAGCCCTGATCGAGCAGTGAGCGGGCGGCAGCGCCGCCTTGGGCGCCGGTCGCTCCGGCGACGGCGACCACGGGCCGGTAGGATTCCTTCGTCATGCGGTTACCGTACGGCACAGTTGCTGCGTCACGCAGATATTTAGCGAGGGTGTGCATGCTGATCGATGACCTCCAGCAGGAGTCCCGCCGCTACCTGGCCTCGTACGTCATGTTCAACCAGGCAGTCGCGGACCATCTCGATCTGCACCCCACCGACGTCCAGTGCCTCAACCTGCTGACCGCAGAGCCCGGCCCGTTCACCACCGGCCGGATCGCCGAACTCACCGGTCTGACCAGCGGCTCGGCGACCCGGCTGGTCGACCGGCTCGAAAAGGCCGGCTACGTGGTCCGGCACCGCGACAAGACCGACCGCCGTCGGGTCCGGGTGGAGCCTGTCCCGGAGGCGATGCGGGAACTCATGGAACTGTGGTCCGAGCTGGGGGAGGGATGGCGGGTGATGTTCGCCGACTGCACCGAGGACGAGCGCGCCCTGCTGTACCGGCACATGCGGCGCACCGTCGAACTCTCCCGGCAACAGATCGCCCGTCTGCGCGGCAAGGAATGACGGCCGCCCACACAGAACGCTCGGCCGGCGTCAGACCGGGTTCTCCGCGTCAGACCGGGTTCTCCGCGTCAGACCGGGTTCTCCGCGTCAGGCCGGGGGACAGAACTGCGCGTACCAGCGGCGCCGGCGCCACGTTCGAGTGCGGCGAGGTTCTGGAGCGGCTGTCCGCTCGCGACGACACCTTCGACGCCGTCTGCTCGATCTTCGGCGCGGCCTGGTTCACCGACCCCGGGCGCCTCTTCCCCCTGGTGAGGGACCGGCTCGGCCCCGGCGGGGTGTTCGTGTTCTCGCAGCCGCCGGCGATCCCCGGCGCGTACGGCCCGCAGGGCATGTACGAGGGCGGCTTCGCGGGGAAGGCCATGTTCACCTACCGGTACTCCTACCGCCCCGCCGTCTGGGAGCGGCTGCTCACCCGCTCCGGGTTCGCGACCGCCGAGGCCCGCGTCATCGACGCGCCGAAGTCCGGTCACATCGGCACACTGGTCGTCCGCGCCGAGGCGTAGGGGATCGAGGCTGCGCCGCGCATACGGCGGTCGCCGCGACGAACTCTGTAGACCAGCCGCGTCCTCGGCTCGTCGAGGCGGTCGGCGTGCGGGCGTCGGTCAGTTCGGTGACTGGCCCGTCAGGGTGTTCAGCTCGGCCGTGTAGAGCAGCGCCGGGTCGAAGCCCATGTCTGTGAAGTGGCCCGCCAGTTCGAGGGAGAGGACGCCGTGGAGGCGGGTCCAGCAGGTCAGGGCCCTGTGGAGGGTGGCGGGTGGGGCGGGGTGGCCGGCGGTCCACCGGTCGCCGAGGCCTTCGAGTCGGGCGGTGAGCGGGGTCGGCGGACCGTCGGCGGGCAGGTCGGCGCAGGCGTCGAGCAGGGACGTCATGATCTCGGACGCGATCGTGGTGACGTCGTCGGGCGCGTGGTAGCCGGGGACGGGTGTGCCGTAGACGAGGAAGTAGCGGTGGGGGTCGGCCAGGGCCCAGGTGCGTAGCGCGTGCGCGAGCCCGGTCAGGTCGCCGCCCGCGGCCGAGGTGGCGCGGAAGGTGTCCGCGAGGCTTCGGTACGCGTCCCGGACCAGCTCGGTGATCAGCTCGTCGCGGCCGGCGAAGTACCGGTACAGCGCGGGCCCGCTCATGCCCATCTGTTTGGCGATCGCGTTGAGGGAGAGCGCCGAGGCCCCCGCCGTGGCGATCTGCTCCCACGCTCGTTCCTTGACCTCCGCCCGCACCTGGGCGCGGTAGCGCTCGCGCGGGGTCGTCGTGCCCGTCTCCGCCATGGCCTGCCGCCACCTCTCCGAAGGTGTGCCTATATCCCCAAGATTTAGTTAGAGGCTATCACGAAGGTTATTGACACCCTCCATTCGGTTGCGTTACAACTTCTAACGAACACAATCATGGGTAGCGCTAGCTGGAGGTCGTCATGAACGCCGAAGGATCCACCGAACTCGTCGAGGTCGTCCTGCCGGGGAAAGTCGAGCCGGAAGGGCTGCGGATCCGGCGCGGGGTGGTGCCCGTGCCGGGGCCCGGGCAGGTGCTGGTCCGGATGGAGGCGACCGGGGTCGCCTTCGCCGAGCAGCAGATGCGCCGCGGCCGGTACTACGACCAGCCGCCGTTCCCCTTCGTGCCGGGCTACGACCTGGTCGGCACGGTGCTGACGACCGGCGAGGGCGTCGACCCCGGCCTCGCCGGCGCCCGGGTGGCCGCGCTGGTCAAGGTCGGCGGCTGGGCCAGCCATGTGCTCGTCGACGCGGCCGACGCGGTGCCGGTGCCCGACGGGATCGACGCGGCGGAGGCGGAGACCCTGATCCTCAACGGCATCACCGCCTGGCAGATGCTGTACCGCAAGGCGCGGATCCGCGCGGGCCGGACCGTCGTGGTGCACGGCGCCAACGGGGGCGTCGGCTCGGTGCTCGTTCAGCTGGCACTGGCGGCCGGTGCGACGGTGATCGGCACCGCCTCCGCCCGCCACCACGACGTCCTCCGGGAGCAGGGGGTCGTCCCGGTCGACTACCGCGCCCAGGACCTCACCGCGCGGATTCGCGAACTCGCCCCGGCCGCCGGGGTGGACGCCGTCTTCGACCATGTCGGCGGGCGCGGCATCGTCGACTCCTGGAAGCTCCTCGCACCCGGCGGCACGCTCGTGTCCTACGGCACCGCCTCCACGCGGGACGACGAAGGGTCCAAGCGGTGGCCCGTGCTCAAGCTGCTCGGCCGACTGTGGCTGTGGAACGCCCTGCCGAACCGCCGCCGCGCCTACTTCTTCAACGTCTGGGCGGGCCGGGCCCTGTCCAAGAACCGGTTCCGGGCCCGGCTGCGCGCCGACCTCACGCAGGTCTTCGCCGCCCTGCAACGCGGCGACGTCACCCCCCGCATCGCCGGCCGGCTGCCGCTCGCCGAGGTCGCGGAGGCGGTACGGCTGGCCGAGTCCGGCACGGTCGTCGGGAAGGTCGTCCTCAATCCGTAGGGGTGTCAGGAGTGGTGCCGAGCCCGACGATCGTCGGGGGCGGGGCCCGATCTGCTCCTGGCCTGAACCGGCTCGTCATGCTCAGCCCTACACTGCCTGCCGCCGCCAACGGCAGCGCTTCCCACCCGGGTTTCCGCACGACTGCGACCCTACGAAGTCCCGCCGCCGCCGAACACTGCCGAAAGTCGTGTGACGCACATCACGGGAAGTCCGGGTGGGGTGCCGGACAGCTCATGGAGGTGAGCACACATATGCGTACCCGGGTACGGGCCGGGGAATCGGGCGCGTTCGCGGAGCTGTTCGACAGCTACTCCCGCGCGGTCTACAACCATGCCTTCCGGCTGACGGCGGACTGGTCGACGGCCGAGGACGTGATGGCCGCGACCTTCATGGAGGCGTGGCGGCTGCGTGACCGGGTCGAGCCCGAGGGCGGCTCGCTGCGGCCCTGGCTGCTGGGCATCGCGACCAACACCGCGCGCAACCAGTTCCGGAGCAACCGGCGTTACCGGGCCGCGGCCGGCGCCGCCGCGGCCGCCGAGTCGGCCGTGCCCGACCACGCCGACGAGGTCGCCGACCGGCTCGACGACCGGGAGCGGCTCGCGAAGGCGCTCACCGCCCTCGCCACGCTGCGCAGACCGGAGCGCGAGGTCGTCGCGCTCTGCCTCGGGGAGGGGCTCGACTACGAGGCCGCCGCCGAAGCGCTCGGGATCCCGGTCGGCACCGTCGCCTCCCGTCTCTCCCGGGCCCGCAAGAAGCTGCGCGCGCTCGCCGCGGACGAGCCCGCCCGAGACGCCGGCCGGGAAGCGGGCAGCCCATCCCGCAGGCAGTCCGGCTCGCGATCCGGACTGCGATCCGGCTCGCAGGCCGGCTCGCCATCCGGCAGAGAGTTCAAAAGAGTCGGCGGAATGTGGGAAGGCGGGCGTCCCGCCCGACAGACAAGAGGCGATCACACCAATGTGGTCCGGCCCGCGCAGGGAGGAAACCGATGAACGTGAACACGGACGACGCCGCAGAGCTCTTCGCCTCTACGGCCCGTGACCTGCCGACGGACCGTCACCAGTTCCACAAGGAGCGTCTGATGGCCCAGATCCACGACATGCGGCAGGCAGAAGAGTCCCCGGCCCCCGCCAAGGTCCGGCGGTTGCGGATGCCGCGCCTGGCGATCGCGCTGCCCGCGATGGCCGCCGCCGTGGCCGCGGCGGTCGTCGCCGGCGTGGTGACCGACGGCGGCTCCGGGGTCAGGGACGGCGGTCTCGCGACCGGCCCCGCCCTGACCACGACCCTCGGCACCCCGACCACCAAGGGCGTGCCGCAGCTGCTCGACCAGATCTCGCTCGCGGCGGCCGAGGCGCCCCACCCGACCGTCGAGCCCGGCCAGTTCGTCTACATCGAGTCGAAGACGGCCGACACCTTCGTGCGGACGGTCGACGACAAGTCCTCCCTGGCCAGCCATGAGCTGCACCGCCGTCAGGTGTGGGACTCCGCGGACGGCACCGAGGGCTGGCTGATCGACCCCGCCGTCAACGACAGCCCCGAGGGCGAGACCCTGAGCCTCCCCGACGAGCAGGGCAACACCCCCACCGCGCACCTGGGCGCGCCGTCCTACGACTACCTGACCAAGCTGCCCACCGACCCCGACGCGCTCCTCGCCAAGATCTACAAGGAGACGAAGGGGCAGGGCAACACCCCCGACCAGCAGGCGTTCAGCACCATCGGCGACCTGCTGAACGAGAGCTACCCGCCGGCGGCGCTGTACTCGGCGCTGTTCAAGACCGCCGCGAAGATTCCGGGCGTGGTGATCGTGAACGACGCGGTGGACGCGATCGGCCGGCACGGCGTGGCGGTGGCCCGGATGGACGAGACCAGCGGGCAGCGCGAGGAATGGATCTTCGACGAGAAGACCCACGTCTTCCTCGGCGACCGGTCGGTCCAGGTCAAGGGCTATACCGAAGAAGGAGTCCTGATCAAGCCCGGCACGGTCACCTCCACCAGCGCCGTCATCACCCGGGCCATCGTGGACGGCATGAAGCAGACACCGTCACAGGCCGGCTGACGTCAGCCTGCGACGTCGAAGGCGGCCGCGCGGGGCACGAACAGTGTGTCCCCGTCGTCGGCCGTGGCCAGGACCGAGAGGTGCCAGGTGCCCGGGGCCAGCTCGGCGGCGTCCTGCTGCGTGACCTTCAGCGTGTAGGTGCAGCGGGACGTCTCGTCCGAGGTGCTCCGGCACTCGGCGCTCTCGGCGTCCCGCAGCTCCGCCGCGGTCGGGTCGAGCTTCGAACTCGCGGGCCACGCGAGAACCTTGAGCTCACGGACGCCCGAGTCGTCGCTGACGTCCGCGGTGAAGGTGAGCGAGCCGGCGGCTTCGGCGGACGGCGCGACGTAACGGGCCGAGCCGTTCTCCACGGTGAGCTTCGTGGCCGCCGACGCCATCGCGAGGCTGCCGACGGCCACCCCGCCGAGGGCGACGGCGCCGACGAGCGAGGAGACGACGATGCGCTGGGACTTGGTCATGGGAATTCCCCCTGAGCTGGGTCGAGTTGATGTGATCGAGCCTAGGGTCGGGGGCCCGGCGCAGTCCTCGCGCTGAGGGACGATCGCGGCGTCTCACCGCAGGTGGAGCGTCTGCAACCAAAGTAAGAGAGGCGAATCAGCCTCCAGCGGGAATCGGGCCGCCCCGCTGCGGCCCTAGCCTGGGTCGGCCATGAAGCGAACCGACGACCGGCTGCTCCCGGTCCTGCTGATCTGCGTCCAGGCCGTGGTGTGGCCGGGGGCGTCGCTGGTGCGCGGGGACGTCCCCGCCCCGGCCGCGCTGCTCGTCGCCCTCCTGGTCGCCGGGCCGGTGACGGCCGCGCTCGCGCTGCGCCGGGCCCGCCCGGTGACGACCGTCGTCGTGGTGGCCGCCGCCTGCGCGCTGGGCGCGGGGCCGCTGCCCGTCGGGGCGACGGCGGTGCTCGGGACCGCGGGGGTGGCGCTGGCGCTGTTCACCGTGGCGACCGAACGCGACGCCTTCACCGCCGTGCTGTGCGTGGTGGCGCTCGCCGTCTGGCAGCTTCTCCAGGGCATCAGCCTGCACGGGCTCAGCGACCGCGACGGCCTCGACCTCGTCCTCACCGCGCTGCTGTACGCGGCCGCGTGCGGCGCCGGCTTCCTCGTACGGCGCACCGGGCGCGCCCGACGCGCGGCCGAGCGGCTGCTGAAGCGGGCCGAGGCCGAGCGACACCGGCTCCCGGCGGCCGAACGCCGCCGTATGGAACGGGAGTTGCACGATGTCAGCGCCCATCATCTGACGGCTGTGGTGGTCACGGCGGGCGCCGCGCTCGGGTTGCGTGAGCGTCGTCCCGAACTCGCCGCTCAGGCGCTGGAGTTCGCCGTCGGGACCGGCCGCGAGGTGACGCGGGCGCTCGGCGCGGTGCGGGCGCCGACGCCCTCGCGGGAGGAACTGCCGTCGCCGCAGGAGCGGTTGCTGGACCTCGTCGCCGGGTTCCGGCGGCTGGACCAGCGGGTGGACTGCGAGATCGACCCCCTGCCGGACGGCTCCGTCGCGGACGCGGCGTACGGCATCGTGCGCGAGGCCCTCACCAACGTGGCCCGGCACGCGCCGGGCGCGCGGACGAGCGTGCTGTGCCGGTACGGCGACAGCCGCACGGAGGTCGTGGTCACCAGCGCGGCCCCGCCGGCCGGTGCGACCGCGCACGCCGCGGGCCTCGGCGGCGGACGCGGCACCGGCTTCCTGCGGTCCCGGGCCCGGGAGGCGGGCGGCACCCTGACCAGCGGCCCCACGGCGGACGGCGGTTGGGAGGTGCGCGCGGAGCTGCCCGGCCGGACCGCCGCCGAGGTGCGGCCGACCGTGTCGCGCGGCCACCGCCTGGCACAGCTGACGGCCGCTCTCGGCCTCGTCCTGCAGCCGCTGCTCCCGGCGCTGGTCATCCGGGCGGAGCCCACGGCGGCCGGTGCGTCCACCGGCTCCCAGGTCTCCGCGGGCGTCCTCTTCGCGCTGTTGGCCGCGGCCCAGGCCGTCGCGCTGCTGTGGCTGCGCCGCGCGCCCCGCGCCGCGCACGCCGTCCTGCTCGGGCTGCCGCTGCTCTGGCCGGTCGCGATGGCCGCGGGCGACTACACCGGCCCGGTCGCCCTGCCGCCCGCCCTGAGCATGCTCGCCACCTGCGCGATGCTCGCCTCGACGGCTGCGCACCGGCCGACGTCGGCCCTCCCGCTCGTGGCGGCGGCCGTGCACGCGGCGGCCGCGACCGGCGCGGTGCTGGACCGGGGGACGACGCAGCCCCTGTGGGCGGTGGCCGGGGCGGCGACGGCCGGGGCCGGGCTGGCGGCCGGTGCGGCATGGTGGGTCGGTGTCCTGCGGGGGCGGCGCGAACGGGCCGCCCGGGGGACGCGGGAGGAACGTCTCGCCGGCTGGACCGAGGAGGCCGTCCGGGACGCGTGGGCCGAGCGCCGGCGCATCGCCGCCGGGCTGGAGACCACCGTGCTGGCGCGCACCGCCGACATGGTCGCGCAGGCGGAGGCGGGCCGGCTCGACGCGACCGCCGAACACGCCCGTGAGGCCCTCGCCGCGATGCGCGCCCTGCTCGACGCGGTCCGGGAGGGCAAGGGCAGAACCGGCCCCGAACTGCGGCCGCAGCCCACCCTCCAGGCCCTCGACCTGCTTGCCCACCAGCTCCGGGCCACCGGCCGCGAGGTCGAGATACGGCTGACCGACCGGGTGCCGAGCCGACTGCCCACCGCGGTGGACCTCGCCGCCTACCACGCCGCCGAGACGGTCCTCGCGGCCGGCGGCGAAGGGCCCGCGGTGCTCGAACTCGACGCGGACGACGATACGTTGACGCTCACGGCCACCGGCGTGCCCCGCGCCGCCGGTCCCGCCGTACAGGAACGGCTGGCGGCGCGGATCGAGGCGCTCGGCGGCATGGTGACCACCGGTCCGCAGGGCACGGTCGGCCTCCGGCTGCCGCTCGCCCCGCCCGCGCCGGCCGACGTGAACACGAAGGAGCGGGAGCGATGAGCCTCAGAGTGCTGGTCGTCGACGACCAGGGCATCGTCCGGGCGGGGTTCGCCGCCGTGATCGACGCCGAGGACGACATGACGGTCGTCGGCGAGGCGGGCGACGGCGCGGAAGCGGTGCGTCTCGCCGCCGAACTGGCCCCGGACGTCGTCCTCATGGACGTCCGGATGCCCGAACTGGACGGCATCGCCGCCACCCGGATCATCACCGGCCGGGAGAACGCGCCCCGGGTGCTGGTGCTGACCACCTTCGACCTCGACGCGTACGTCTTCGACGCGCTGCGCGCCGGGGCCTCGGGCTTCCTGCTCAAGGACGTCCGCCCCGCCGAACTGCTGGACGGCATCCGGGTGGTGGCCGTCGGCGAGAGCGTGCTCGCGCCGTCCGCGACGCGCCGGCTCATCGGCCACTACGCGAACGGGACGACGGTCGCCGGCACCGGGGACGGCAGCGGCCCCCGCGAGCTGGACAGCCTCACCGGCAGCCAGCGAGGCGTCCTCGAACTGCTTGCGACCGGACTCAACAACGCGGAGATCGCCGCGGAGTTGGGCATCACCGTCGGCACGGTGAAGTCGCATGTGAACGCGCTGCTGCGCAAGCTCGGGCTGCGCGACCGGGTGCAGGCGACGATCCTTGCCTACGACCTCGGACTCGCCCGCCCGAACCCGCCGGGCGCCCACCTCTGACCACCTCTGACCACCTCTGGCCACCACTCACATCGCGATCAAGGAGCAGTCCCGTGACCCGTCTGCGTCAGACGCTCGGCAATGTCTTCGCCCTCGGCTATCTGGCGATCTGCGCCGGTCTGCTCGGGTGGGCGCTCGTGGTGGCCGTCGTCGACGACTCGGGCGAGTCCATGGCGGGGGTCGTCCCGCTGCTCGCCACCGCCCCGGCCAGCCTTGTCGTGCTGGCGCTGCCGGACCACTACACGATGCTCGTGGTCGCCGTCGCCTTCGGGGCGCTGGTCAACGCCACGGTCATCGGCTGGTGCGCCCGTGCGCTGCGCCGCAGCGCGTGAACCCGGACTACTTGCGGGGCTCCAGCGGGCGGTCGCTCCACTCCGCCTTCTCCGTGGCGGTGTAGTTCACCAGGGTGCCCGCGGTGACGCCCGCCGCGGCGGCGGCGGCGTTCGGCTCGGTCACCGTGCGCTGCTCGGAGAGCATGGCACCGGTGTTCGGGTCGACGATCAGCTCGGAGCGTACGGCCCCGTAGTCGGGGGTGTCGGAGGCGGGCAGGGCGAAGCCGACGCCCTTGCGGCCCAGCGGGTCGGTCACCTCGCCGAGCGACACGATGCCCGGCAGGTCCGCGATCACGCGGTACGCGGCGGCCCTGACCTCGGCCGTGACCGGCAGCCCGATCAGCCCGGCCGCCTGCTGCCACATCCACTCGGTGCGGTCGGAGATCTCGCTGTCGCCGTCCTCCTTGTAGAGGCCGGCGAGGTAGGCCTTCAGCTTCGTGCTGTCGCCGGGGAGCTTCTGGAGGTCGGCGTAGGTGACGTTGTCGGCGCCGAGCGCGGCGATCTCGTCGCCTACGTTGATCCGGGTCGTCGTCGGCTGGCTCTCGGACGCCGACTCGATGCGCAGCCCGAGCTTGCCGCCCGAGATGCCGCCGCCGGCGAGGGTCAGCTCCTGCGGCGAACCGGCCGCCTGCCAGCGCTGCCGGTCGCGTGCGGTGCGGGGCTGGGTGGAGTCGTCGATCCCCGACACCCACAGGCTCTCGGTGCCTGACTTCACCCCGTAGGACCACTGCTGCGTCTCGGTGGACAGGACGGAGAAGCCGGACACGGGCTCGGCGATCACGCCGATCGAGGCCGAGCGCGTGGTCAGCTGCCAGTAAGCGCCGTCCTGCGCCGTGCTGTCCAGCTGGGCGGCGACGTTCAGCAGCGCGAGGCGGCCGTTCGCGGGGGTCTGCCCGGATCCGGTGCCGTCCGTCGAGGCCCCGGCACTCGCCCGGTAGCCGCCGGCGTCCACGCCGGTGCCCGCGCCGCCGTCGGCCAGGGTGCCGACGACCACGGCCGCGACCACCGCGGTCGCCGCGGCGGGCAGCGCCCAGCCCCAGCTGAACGGCCGCGCGGGCCGGGCCGGGCGGACCGCCCTTCGGGTCTCGGGCTCGTCCTGGGTGCTCGCCAGGATGGCGGCCAGGTCGTCCCGGGCGCGCTCGGAACCGGCCAGCCGGGCCGGGTCGAACTCCGCGGGCCGGGCCTGGGCCAGCATCTTCATGACATCGGGCCGCTTACGTGCCATGTCAGTACTCCTTCGCATTCGCATTCGCAGTCGCATTCGCAGTCGCCTTGGGGCGCCGGTCACGAGAGAGTCCGGCCGCGGCCTCGTCCACAGCTCGTTCCAGCCGCCGTCTCGCCCGGTGCAGCCGCACCTGGAAGGCAGCGGTGGAACAGCCGAGGACGCGTGCGGCCTGTCTCGGGGCGAGCCCGTTCCAGGCGACCAGCGTCAGCACCTCGCGGTCGGCGGCCGACAGTGTGGCCAGCGCCTGGAGCGCCGCCGCCCGTTCGGTCACATCGGCGGCGACGTCGTCTACCTGGGCGCCCGAGGTGATGATGCGCTGGGCCTCCTCGACGGCCACCTCGTACTGTCTGCCGTCGCGGCGCCGCAGTTCATGGGTCAGATTGCGGGCCACGCCCAGCAGCCACGGCAACGGCGGCGTCGGTATGTCCCGCATCCGCCGCCAGGCGACCGTGAAGGTCTCGCTGGCGATGTCCTCCCCGACCTGACGGCCCACCAGGCTCGACGCATAGGCGAGCACCCTCGGCTGGCACTCCTCGTACAGGTCACGGAAGCGTTGGACTTCGGTCACGCACCGTCTCCTCGTCTCGGCTCTCTCACCTGGAAATGGTCGGGAGCCGCGATTTCTTACAGGGGGAGGAGAGGAAGTTCTGAGCTCGCCCGAAGTCCGCCCCGAAGATAGGCTGAATTACGTAGTTCATGTGCTTATCGGGTATTTATCGAGCTTCCCGGGAGCCGCCGTCATGACTCAGAACCGTCATCCGGACGGGCGCGAGATACGACACCGCACCCCGCAGGAACGGGCCGCTCTCGGCAAGGCCGCGCGCAACGCGGCGCCCCGGTCCAGTCACGCGGAGTTCGCGCCAGGGCCGAAGCGGCCCGACCCGCTGGAGATCATCGAGAAGCAGTCGGCGACACGGCTGCCCGATCTCGTGCCGATCCGCTACGGGAGGATGTCCGAGTCGCCGTTCCGGTTCTACCGGGGGGCGGCCGCCATCATGGCGTCGGACCTCGCCGACACTCCGCGGTCGGGATTCAGGGCCCAACTCTGCGGCGACGCCCACATGTTGAACTTCCGACTGCTGGCGTCCCCCGAACGCAGACTGATGTTCGACATCAACGACTTCGACGAGACGCTGCCGGGCCCCTGGGAGTGGGACGTCAAGCGGCTGGCCGCCAGCCTCGTCATCGCGGGCCGGCTGAACGGCTTCAGCACCAAGGAGCGCAGGGCGATCGTCCGGGCGACCGTGCGGTCCTACCGCGAGCACATGCGCTCCTTCGCCGGCAGCGGCAACCTGGAGGTCTGGTACACCCGGTTCGACGTGGACTGGGTGCGCGAGCGGTTCGGCTCCGACCTGTCCGCGCGGGGCCGTGACCGCTGGTCGAAGGCTGCGACCAAGGCGCGTTCGCGGGACACGCTCCAGGCGTTCGGCAAACTCACCCGGGTCGTGGACGGCAGGCGCGTGATCGCCCCTGACCCGCCGCTCATCGTCCCGCTCCGCGACCTGCTGCCGGGCACCGGCTACCGCGAGGTGGAGCAGCCGCTGCGCGGGCTGCTCGAACGCTACGGCCGGACGGTGCAGTCGGACCGGCGGTTCCTGCTGGACCAGTACCGGGTCGCCGACATGGCGCGCAAGGTCGTCGGGGTCGGCAGCGTGGGCACCCGCTGCTGGATCGTGCTGCTGCTCGGCCGGGACGACGAGGATCCGCTGTTCCTCCAGGCCAAGGAGGCCGACGAGTCGGTTCTCGCACCCCATGCCGGCGCCAGCGAGTACCGGACGCAGGGCGAGCGGGTCGTCTCCGGACAGCGGCTGATGCAGGCCACCAGCGACATCTTCCTGGGCTGGGAGCGGGTCGAGGGCATCGACGGCCGACGGCGCGACTTCTATGTGCGCCAGCTGCGCGACTGGAAGGGCGTCGCCGAGGCCGAGGACATGGTGCCGCGCGGCATGGGCACCTTCGGCGAGCTCTGCGGCGCGACGCTGGCCCGGGCCCACGCGCGGTCCGGCGACCGGATCGCCATCGCCGCCTATCTCGGCGGCGGCGACTCCTTCGACCGTGCGCTGGTGACGTTCGCCGAGCTGTACGCCGACCAGAACGAGCGCGACCATCAGGCGCTCCTGGACGCGGTGAGCGCCGGCCGGCTGCCCGCGCAGGAAGCGTGAGGACCGGGCCCGGACCGGGGCGTCACACCGATCACCGCCGTACGCCGGGCGGCGGCGGTACGGCGGTGATCGGTACGGCGGTGAAGGGGTTCGTACGAGGACGAACGAAACGCGATGGGGCCAAACGGGGCGAAGCTGGGCAAGACGGGGACAGAAGTGGCGGACGGGGGGACGTCGCTGGTCGAGCTAGCTTGCCCTGAGCTGATCCTCGTCCAAGTCCGGCAGGAAGGACTCGGCCTCGATCTCTCCGAAGTCCGGGGCCTGGAAGGGGTTCGTCGTCGGAGGGGGCGACGCTGCCGTGGCGGAGCGGATCGCACCCTCCGGGGCGGAGAACAGCGAGGTCGGTTCGATGAGAGGTCTCCCTATCGTTACAGGGCCGTGAGGGCGCCTGGCGTGCCGTGACCGGGCACAGCGGTCCTACAGCTTGCTCATCTTCGAGTAAGGACTCAGGATCCGCTGTTGCGCCGAACCGAAATCCACGAGCGCCGCGATCCCCTCCTCGATACCGATGACCCGGCCGAGGCCGTACATGTCGTGTGTGACCTGGTCACCGACCTCGAAGTGCTTGGGCGGCGGCGCGACCGGAGCCTTGAACGGGCTGGAAGGCAAATAACGCTTCGGTGCAGCTGGCTTTGTCATTGCCACCAGTATGCGCCCGCTTGGGGCCGTTCGCTGCGGCCGTCCGCATCACTGTTCGGCACCGGCTCGGACGAACGATCACCGATCCGGGCCGGTTCCGGCACCGGAAGAAGGCCGATCCGGCGGCTCCCCGCCGCCCGGGCGACACCCCTGACCTGGTACGGAAGTCGGGCACACGGCCCGCTACCGCACCCGTTCGTAGACGGTGACGCTGCGTCCGCGGCGGACCGTCGTGGAGCGCTCGGTGAAGTGTTCGCGCAGGACACGTTGTTTCGCGCGGTCGCGGGTGTTGCGGGCGGGGCGTTCGGTCGCGTCGCCGACGACGATGACGATGTCCTCCCGCAGCAGGGCGCGGGCGATCGCCTCCGGGTCCGCCTCGAGGCCGTGCAGGGTGCCGGCGGCGGCCGGGGTGCGGACGAGGGCGATGTCGCGCAGTCCGCGGAAGGCGCCCGGGGAGACCGTGGCGGTGTCGCGCCGGGCCGAGGGGATGAAGACGACCGCGCCGCCCCGCCCACCCACCGCTTCCACCACGTCGGCCGCGCTCAGCACGTCGTCGACGCGGCTGTCGGCAGCGCGGATGTCCAGTTCGAGGGGGAGCAGGGCCAGGAACGCGAGCGCGGTGACGGTGGCGAGCGCGACCGCCGGGCGCAGGCCCAGTCGGAAGGACACGCGTCCGGCGAGCGCGGCCGACGCCACCCCCAGGAGGAGGGCCAGGCCGAGGTCGGCGAACAGCACGTAGCGGGCGACGTAGAGGGGCTGCACGGTGAGCGAGACGACGAGGAGCGTCACCTGCGGGACCACGCACAGCGGGACGGCGACGGCGGCCAGGCTCAGCCGCCCCGCCGGGACCAGGTGCGCACGGGCGGGTTCGCGCGCGCCGCGCAGCAGCGCACAGCCGCCGGCCGCCAGGACGATCGCCGCGACGACGGCCATCGTGCCCGGGGACACGGGCTGTATCCAGGACACCTGCCGGGACTGGCCCCGGCTGGCCAGGATCAGCGGCAGGGCGCCGAGCACGGCGGCGCCCGTGGCGAGGAGCCAGCCCGCCCGGACCGCACGGTGCGGCCGGGCGACGGCGACCGTGACGGCGTGGGCGGCCGGCGCGAGCAGCGAGAACCAGTTGAGCAGCGCCCCGAGCAAGACGGCGACGGCGTATCCGCACCAGGTCAGGGCGCGCGGGCGGCGCATCGCGGCCGCCAGCAGCCAGGTCGCGTACGCGATCGCGGCGGTCACCATCGCGTACGGGCGGCCTTCCTGCGCGAACGCCTGGCACGTGGGCAGCAGCGCGACGGCGAGCCCGGCCCCGAGCCCGCTCCAGCGGCCCGCGAGCCGGGCGCCGAGGTCGGCGGTGAGGGCCGCCGCCCCGGCCATCGCGACGACGGACGGCGCCCGCAGCGTCAGCAGGCTGTCGCCGAAGACCTCGAACAGCAGGTGCATGATCGTGTAGTACAGGCCGTGGACGACGTCCACGGTGCCGAGCATGCGCCAGATCTCGGGCAGGCTGCGGTGGGTGACCTGCCAGGTGGCGGCCTCGTCGCGCCACATGCTGTCCTGCCGGGTGATCCCCCACAGGCCCAGGACGAGCACGAGGCCCGCGGGCACGGCCGCCGTGACCGCCCGGCCCGGCCCCGGCCGCCAGGTGACGCGCGGCGGCACGGGCGGCCGCGGGACGAAACGCGGCCGGGGGCGGGGCCGGGTGCTGGTGGGCGTCGCCGTGGACGTCGTCGTGGGTGCCATGGGGGACGGCGTGCTCAGGCGGTGGTGGGCAGGGGCGAGCGGCTGACCCGTATCTTCGACTGGCCGTGCGGGCGCTTCTCCCAGTCGTCCATGAAGCGCCCGTACAGGCCGTGCTTGGCGGCCAGGGCCAGCAGGGTCTCGGTGCGGTAGTAGAAGTCCTCGCGCAGCACCTGGTGTTCGGTGCCCTCGGTGCGGTCGAAGGTGAAGTCGAAGAACCCGGTGTCGGTCAGCACCCGGCCGACGTGCGCGAGGCACTCGTCGATGACGTCCAGCGGCGAGTGGGAGAAGACGCTGTGCGCGTGGATGACGTCGAAGTGGTCGTCGGGCAGGAAGTCCAGGGTGAGGTCGCCGCTGATGGTGAGGTGCGGCAGCTTGTCCTGGAGCCCGCGCTCGGTGAGCGTCTTCTTGGCGGCGATCAGGATGTCGGGCGAGATGTCGATGCCGTAGTAGTTGCCGGCGTCGAGGTGGCCGATGAAGCGCCAGCCGCCGCGCAGGTTGCCGCAGCCGATGTCGAGCATGCGGTGCTCGGGGGACAGCCCGTGCTCGATGAGGTAGTCGAACTGCATCTCCCCGAGCGCCAGCCAGCGGTCGTGGGTCTGGCTGCCGACCGCGGCCTCGGGGTTGCGGCGGGTGTCCGAGGCCATCACGGCCCGGTAGTAGCCGACGTGGTCGGGGTGCTTCAGCCGCAGCCAGGCGTCCCGCCCGGCCCGGCGCAGATACGGGGAGACGCGGCCCGGGTTGCGCAGCGCGTACCCGATCTTGTGGGTGAGGGCGGCGCGGTTGTTGCGCAGCTTCTTCGGCGACTTGGCGTCTGAAGGCATGACGAATCGACCTCCGTGCATGGCGGGACCCCGGACATGGGGGGACCCCGGATGAAGGGATGAAGGGATGAAGGAAACGAAGGGAGGGAGAAGAGCGAAGGGAGGGAGGGGGTGAGGGAGGGGGCGGGTCAGACGCGGCGGCGCAGGATCAGCACGGTGGCGATCGTGAGCAGGACGGCGAGCCCGCCGAGGACGGCGGTGTCGGTCCACTGGAAGGCCCAGTAGTCGCCGGCCGGGTTGGCCTCGTAGAAGCGGGCCACGTACCCGTGCCGGTCCATGCAGGCGTCGAGCCGGGCCCCCGACGGGTAGGGGCAGTTCATGACGTCCTCACGGCGGCCGGAGGCGGTGATCAGGCCGTAGTCGCCGGCCGACCACTTGTCCCCCATGGGCTCCTTGGGGACGCCGCCGGCGCTGATGTAGCGGTGCGGCGGGACCAGCAGACGGGTTCGGTGCGCCCACTCCAGGAAGAGCGTCGTCGCCCCGGTCACCAGCAGGGCCAGGCCCATCGCCGACAGGACGCGGCGGGCCAGCAGCCCCAGCAGCGTGCCGGCCGCCAGGCCGAACAGGGCGGCCGCGACGACCCGCGGGCCGGAGCCGCTCAGGGCCGCGTCCTCGTACCAGAACACGCCGTAGCTGCGGTCGGCGGCCGGTCGCCACCACCACGCGAAGACTCCCGCGAGGAGACCGGAGAGGACGGTCGTGGCCGCCGCGGCGAGCGCGAACCGGGACGTGAACCACTGGCCGCGGCTCACGCCCTGCGCGAGGACCGTCCGGTGGGTGCCCAGCTCCCGGTCGCGGCCGAGCAGCGGGGCGCCCCAGAAGACGCCGATCAGGACGGGCAGGACGAGGTTCAGCGTGCCGAGGTACTGGAGCGGCTCGATGTCCAGCATCAGGAGCGGGCCGGTGTCGCCCTGCGTACAGGACAGCGGACCGGGGTCGCAGTGGTCGAACCGCCCGCTGTGCAGGGCGTCCAGCATGTCCGAGCGGTAGTACGCGGCGATCGCCGCGGCGGCGACGAGTACGGCCGCGCCGACGCCGACCAGCAGCCGCTGCTGCCGCCACGCGAGCCAGAGGGAGCCCTTCACGCGGCCACCTCCGTCGGCTCGGCGGAGGCGTCGGAGGCCTCGGAGGACTCGGCGGCCGGGGTCTGGAGGCGGCCGATCAGGATGGTCTCCAGGCTGGGCCGCTCGACATGCCAGTCGCCGCGCACCGGACCGCGCCGGCGGACCAGGGCGGTCAGTTGTCTGCCGCTGACCCGGCTGTGCACGACCTCGTGCTGCCCGGCCAGGGTGTCGGCCTGGTCGGCGTGGCCGGTCAGCACGGCGTGGCTGTCGCGCAGCGCCTCGGCGTCCTCGCTCAGCTCGACCCGGCCCTGGCGCAGCAGCAGCACCCAGTCGCAGGTCTGCTCCAGCTCGGGCAGGACGTGCGAGGACAGGACGATGCTCGTGCCGCGCTCGGCGGCGTCGGTCATCAGCGCCGCCATGATCTCGCCGCGGGCGACGGGGTCGAGGTCGGCCATCGGCTCGTCGAGCAGCAGCAGGTCGGGCCGCTTGCCGAGGGCCAGGGCGAGGGCGACGCGGGTGCGCTGGCCGGGGGACAGCTCGCCGACCCGGGCGGTGAGCGCTATGCCGCCCTCGTCGACGGTCTGCTCGGCGGTCGCCCGGTCCCACGAGGAGTTCAGCTTCTCGCCCATCAGCAGGGTGTCCGCCACGGTGAAGCGGGGGTAGAGCGGCTTGTCCTGGGTGAGCAGGGCGACCCGGGCGCGGGCTTCTGCCGCGCCCGGTACGGCGCCCAGCACGTGCAGTTCCCCGCTGCGGGGCCGCAGCAGGCCGCCGGCCAGGTGCAGCAGGGTGCTCTTGCCGGCCCCGTTGCGCCCGACGACGGCGGTGACCCGGCCGCCGGGCACCGTGAACTCGCAGTCCCGCAGGGCCCAGCCGCCCCGTGCCCGGTACCGGAATCCGAGTCCCGTGGCGCGCAGTGCGGCGGCCGGGGCGTCAGGCCCGGTCATGCGTCCTCCTCTGTGTGGTTGTCGTAGCTGTCCAGTGAGGCTGTGACCAGCGCGAGGATGTCGGCCCGTTCCAGGCCTGCCGCCCGTGCGCGGGCCGTCCACTCGGCGAGGTCGGCGCGCAGGGGGGAGTCGTCCTCCGCGCCGGGCCGGGCGAGCGACCGCGTCACGAACGTCCCGAGCCCGCGGCGCAGTTCGACCAGGCCGGCCTGCTCCATGTCGCGGTAGGCCCGGAGCACGGTGTTGGGGTTGATGGCGGTGGCCGCCACCACTTCCTTGGCCGTGGGCAGCTTGTCCCCGACCTGCAACGTGCCCATCCGGAGCGCCCGCTCGGTCTGCTCGACGATCTGCACGTAGGCGGGTACGCCGCTGCCCCGGTCGATCCGGTACTCGACCACGTCACCTTCCAGGTTCAAGCATGCTTCCATTAATGAATTAGTACAAGCATGGTGGAGGCCTCCCGGGGATGTCAAACAAGGGGGTGTCACGCCAGAGGGATGTCGAACACGGGTGCAACCTCGGACGCCTGTTCGTCATCAAGGAAGATGAACGGACTCAGGCAAACGGGCTCAGGCACAGGGGCGGCGCGAGTTGAACATACGGACCAGGAGGGCGGCCCTGGCCTGTCTTCTTCTCTTGACGAGCCTTGCGACGGGTTGCGCGACCGAATCCTCCGCGGACTCCTCGGACTCCGCCGACTCGGCCGGCTCCGCGAAGTCCCCGTCCGCCACGCCGACCTCCTCCGCGCCGGGGGCGCGGGTTCCGCGTGGTGACGCCGGAGCGCAGGTCGGCACCGCGGCCGCCTACCGCAAGTGGGGGCTGGAGCCGCTGGCCGCCCCGCCCGCCCCGCCCGCGACCAAGCCGGTGAAGCTCCCGGCGGCCGACGGCACGGTGCCGGTGATCAGCGACATACCGACCAAGGAGAAGATCGTCTTCCTCACGATCGACGACGGGGCCGAGAAGGACCCGGAGTTCGTGACGATGATGAAGGAACTGAAGATCCCCTTCACGATGTTCCTGACGGACGCCGCCATACGCTCCGACTACGGCTACTTCAAGGAACTCCAGGGACTCGGGAACGGCGTCGCGAACCACACGCTGAGCCACCCGAACCTGCGCACCCTGGGCGCGGCGGCGCAGAAGGAGGAGATCTGCGGCCAGCAGACCAAGCTGAAGGCCGAGTACGGCACCGCGCCCCGGCTGATGCGTCCGCCCTACGGCAACTGGGACGAGAACACCCGGGCCGCCGCGGCGTCCTGCGGCGCCGAGGCGATCGTCCTGTGGCGCGAGTCCATGCAGATCAAGAACATGCAGTACCAGCGCGGGGACAAGAAACTGCACCCGGGTGACATCATCCTGGCCCACTTCCGCGGACCGTCCGAGCTCAAGGGCACGACGATGACGGAGATGACGGCGAACATGCTCCGTCACATCCAGGAGCAGGGCTTCACGATCGCCCGCCTGGAGGACTACCTGTAGTCCGTGACCCGCGGCTCAGCCGCGGGGACGCTCGAAGGTCAGCAGCAGTCCCGCGACGGCTCCGGGGCCGATGCGGCCCTTGACGTCGGCGGAGGTGATGGCCTTGAGGGCCCAGCCGTCCTCGGCGTGCTTGTTGAGGACCTTCTCCAGCTTGTCGCTGTCGAGCGCGTCGCCGATCAGCGACTCCCGGAAGGTGACGACCTTGTACTCGTACGCGTAGGCATGGCTCATGGCGGCCAGCCAATCATCCTCCGGTTGTTTTCGGTGAGACGCGGATCACATTCCGGGGCCGGATCGCGCTGCTGCGGCAACCTCCGCGGGGTCCCGGCCCTCGTGCGGCACGGAGTCGAGGAGCAGCCGGGTGCACGGGTGCTCGGGCGCGGTCAGCACCTGTCCGGTCGGGCCCTGTTCGACCGCCGTGCCCCGGCGCATCACCAGGGTCTCGTCGGTGATGTGCTGCACGACGGACAGGTCATGGCTGACGAAGACGAGGGCGACGCCGGTCTCCTGTCTGATCTCGCCGAGGAGTTGGAGGATCTGCGCCTGGATCGACGCGTCGAGCGCGGCCACCGCCTCGTCGAGGACCAGGATCCGGGTTTCGCCGCCAAGGCCGGCTCGGTCACGGACGGTGGTCTCGGACGGTCTCAGGCGGCCCCCGCCGTTCGCGTACGACGTCGGGATCGACATCGGGGCGCCCCCGAAGTCGTCCTGGTACCCGTCGGCCCGACTCGCGCCGGGGTGTCGCTGAGGTCCCGGGGGATCAGTGCCCTGGGGTGCGGATGGGGACCGCGGCCGGCGCCATGGGGCCCGCCGCGCGCAGATGCCGCGCCAGACGCGCCGGATCGGCGTCCTCACGCCCCGCCAGTTCGCGGGCGAGTGCCGCGTGCCGAAGCTGTCGGGAGGACGGAGTCTGTGTGCTCAGCACCACATCGCGAGCCAGCTCGGGCAACCGGTAGCGGCCGCCCCCGCCGAGGTCCCCGCCCGTGTCCGCGCTTGTGTCCGGGTCCCAGACGAGGATCCGGGCCGTCACGGCGGCGTCGACCGACGGCAGCAGCTCGTCCGGCGCGAGGCCCTGCACAGCGGCGAGCAGACCGACGTCCAGCCACTCGCCGTCGGCCGCGGCGTAGGTGAGCATGGAGCGCGCCGCGCTGGGCAACTCGACGAGTCTCGCCTGCAGGACGTTGCGCACCGCGGCGGGCACCTGCGCCTCCGGGCCGGTGCGCCGGCCCGGAGGCAGCTTGAGCGACTCGGCCAAGGCGAACGGATGCCCCTCGGTGCGCCGGTGCAGCGCCGCCGCCTCCTCGGCCGCCGCTTTCTCGGCCGCCGCGTCCTCGGAAGCGCCGCCCGCGAGCAGTTCGGCCACGTCGTCGACGGTCAGCGGCTCCAGGGTCAGCCAGGTCGCGCCGAGCAGGGCCAGCTCCGCGAGCAGCATGCTGGACGTCGGGCTGCTGCCGTCGCGCAGGGCGCACACGAACAGGACCGGGCCCTCCCGCAGCACCTTGGCGAGCCGTCTCAGCAGCCGGTGGAAGCCCTGCGGCGCCTGGTCGAGGTCGTCGACGACGCACAGCGTGGGCCCCTGCGTGAGCTCATGGACGACCGTGCCGAGCGGATCCCTCTGCGCCACGTCGTCCTGGGCGGAGTCCGAGCCGTCCTGCCGTAGCGCGTCCAGGAGTTGGACGGTGGGGCAGGTCTCGACGATCCCGCGGTTCCCGCTGAGCGCCTGACCCGCCCGGGTGCGGGCGACGGTGAACCCGGCGGCCGCGGCCCGCTCGGCCAGCTCCTGAAGCAGCCGGGTCTTGCCCGACCCCTGCTCCCCGCCCACCACGGCCCACCCGGGCCGCCCCGCGGCCGCGGCGGACAGCAGGGCCGCCAACTGCGCGCTTTCCTCGCTCCGGCCCACGAAGGGGGCGACGGCGGGCCGAGGGCCGAGGTCCGGGTGCACACACGCGGTGGTGAAGCCCGGTCCGGGGGGCAGCGAGGAGAGGGGCCTGCCGGACGCGGACGCGACGGCGCCGCCGAGGACGACGACGTCGTGCCGCAGGATCGCGGTGTGCAGATCCCTCAGCTGGGGGCTGGGGTCCAGGCCCAGTTCCGTGGCGAGCATGCCGCGGAACCGCTCGTACTGCCGAAGCGCCTCGACCGGCCGGCCGGCCGCGTACAGCGCACGCATCAGCAGCGCCCAGGACGTCTCCCGCAGCGGGGCCTTGAGGACGAGGCCCTCGGCGACGTCGATCGCCGGCTCCGTCTCGCCCTGCTGGACGAGGATCGTGGCCTGGAGCTCCTTGGCGTCCTGGAGGGCGCCGTCGAGCCGGGTGCGCTCGCGCATCGCGAAGGCGTGCTCGGCCGCCTCTGCCAGCGCCTCGCCGCGCCACAGTCCGAGCGCCGTCTCGATCTCCGCCCGCGCGGCCGCCAGTTGACGTTGCCTCAGCGCTTCCCGGGCCCGGCCCACGGACTCCTCGAAGAGCGCCGTGTCCCGTGCCTCGCGGGGCACCTTGAGGGCGTAGCCGGTCGGGCCGCTGACCAGGGTGGTGGACCGGCCCTGCCGGACCGGGTCGAGGACCGCGCGCAGCCGGCTGATGTGGGCGCGCACGGAGGACGCGGCGCCCGTCGGCCGGTCGGTCGGCCACAGGTCACGGCAGAGCGTGTCCTGCGAGACGGGCCGGCCGTCCTCGATGAGCAGCCGCACGAGCAGCAACCGGCGCTGCCGAGGGCCCAGATCGAGGGAGGCGCTGCCCTTCAGGACTTCGACGGGGCCGAGCACGCCGAACCGCATCGCGTGTGCGTGTCGTGAATCCGGAGTGGCCATGTGCGTAGTTCCTTACGTGGCGAGCTCGTCGAGAGTCAACCAACGGTTGGTTGCCCGGCTGTTGTCCGCGTGTTGTCCGCGTGTTGTCCGCCGGTCGGTACGGTTCAATTCTCGAATGTGCGGGCGGGGCGGCGCATCGGCGCAGGAAATGATCTCAGCGCCGCGGAACTGCAACCGCAGTTATAGGGCGGGACTACGACCTCGGGCTGACAAGGCCGCCCAGGCCCGCCTCCCTGAAGGAGAGTCGATTACGGGCAACGGGCCGACAATTGCTGGGCAACGAGCCGCGGCTACCTTCGGGATCCCGCGACACGGAATCTGTTGAAGGAACTCATGCGTAAATTGAAGTCTGCCGTCGTCAGCACTTTGATGGCATTCGCCGGAATTGCGGCAATGTCCGGAGCCCCCGCCCACGCGGCGGGAGAACTGGAATATGTGGCTCTGGGGGATTCGTACTCGTCCGGGGTCGGCGCCGGTCATTACGACAGCGCCAGCGGCGCCTGCAAGCGCAGCGAACTCGGCTACCCGGCCCTGTGGGCGGGCGTGCACGACGAGTACGCGCTCAAGGACGTCTCGTGCAGCGGCGCGACCATCGCGGACGTGCGCGCCGACCAACTGTCCGCCCTGAGCACGGGCACCGACTTCGTCACCCTCACGGTGGGCGGCAACGACGCCCAGTTCACCAGCGTCGTCCAGGCGTGCCTCACCAACACCGACGCCTACTGCAAGACGGCCACGGACTGGATGTCGCACTACGCCAGGAACCAACTGGTCGACGAACTCGCCGCGCTGTACAAGGACATCAAGGCCAAGGCGCCGAACGCCACCGTCAGCGTCCTCGGCTACCCGCAGGCGCTCGCCACGTCCGGGGTCTGCCCCGTCATCGACCTCAGCGCCGCCAAGCGCACCTACATGAACGCCTTCGCCGACGCCCTGGCCGAGGGCACGAAGGCCGCTGCGGCCAAGGAGCCGGTCCACTTCCTGGACGTGCGCGCCGAGTTCAAGAACCACGGGGCGTGCGGCTCCGACCCGTGGATCAACGATCTGTCCGACCCGGCCTCGGTCTTCCACCCCACCCTGGCGGGCTACGTCGCCGGTTACTACGCCAAGCTCGAGGCGACCTGGGGATGACCCCTCGACTGCCCGGGACGGCGTCGTCCCGGGCAGTGTCGGCGGGGGGGTGGCTCCGGCCCCTGACCCTGCTCCGGCTCCAGCCGTGGCCAGTTCCCAGATCCGGGCCGCGGTGTTCTCCGCGGTGTCGGTCGGCGCCGGCTTGTTCGGCAGTTGGGCGGGCACGGTCGTGTTCTTCTTCTTGCCGGGCCGGTCCGCGAAGAGCACGACCGTCAGGGCGAGCCGGGAGTCCAGCCCGGTGGACCACACGGTCCGGCGGGTGATCCCGCCGCCCGCCCCGGCCGTGAACAGGGGCGACCCGTCGGCCTGGACGGCCTCGTCGGACGGCCGCTTGTACATCGCCGTGCTCACCGCGAGCGCCTCCTCCTCGTCCAGGCCGCGCCGGGTCTCGGGGTGCGCGGTGTAGACCGTCCGGCCGTCCTGGGTGATCTTCGTGACCGTGTACGGGGTCGCGTACACCCCGTTCGCCGCCACGGTCGCGTACGCCGAGGCCAGCTTCAGCGGGGTGGGCGCCGCCGTCGTGCCCAGTCCGGCCAGCGGGGCGTCGAACCGGACCTCGGCGAAGGGCTTCAGCGCGTCCCCCGCCTCCACCGCGCCGTTCACCGCGTCGTTGAACGGCTGCCGGGCGTAGTCCGACCCCCCGTACAGCAGCCGCAGCGCGCCGTCGGCGGGCTCGATCGCCACGACGGCGGTGTGCAGCGTGGTGCCCTTCGCGCCCTTGAGGTCCTTCACCAGCTCGGTGGTGGCGTCCTGGAGGGCCAGGTCGAAGGTGGTCTGCACGGTGTAGCCGCCGCGGGCCAACTGGTCCTCGGTGATGCCGAGCCGGTCGGCGGCCTCCTTCCCGGCGACGTCGATCATGTACTGCCGCTGCCCCTCGGTGGTGCCCGGCGGATAGAACCGGAACGCCGGGAAGGCGGCGTCGGCGCGCTGCTTCGCCGTGATGCTGCCGCCCGCCTCCATCGCGTCGAGCACCCACTCCCAGCGGTCCCGCAGCTTCGCGGTCACCTTCGGGTCGGAGCCCGCCTTCTCGTAGTACGAGGGGATGTTGAGGATCGACGCCAGCGCGGCCGCCTGCGAGACGGTCATGTCCTCGGTGTCCACGCCGAAGTAGTTGCGCGCGGCCGCCTGGACGCCGGCGGCGCCCCGGCCCAGGTACACGGTGTTGAGATAGCCCTCCAGGATCTCATCCTTGGAGCGGGTGCGGTCCAGCTTGATCGCGATCAGCGCCTCGCGCGCCTTGCGCGACAGCGACTGCTCCGGGCTCAGCAGCGCGTTCTTCACGTACTGCTGGGTGATGGTCGACCCGCCCTGCCGCTCGCCCCCGGTCAGCGAGGCCAGCACCGCGCGGGCGATGGCGCGCGGGGAGACCCCGCTGTCCGAGCGGAAGGAGCGGTTCTCGGCCGCGATCACCGCGTCCTGGAGATACCGCGGTATCTGCGAGAGAGGCACTTCCTGGCGGTCGACGGGACCACGTCGGCCCAGGTAGGAACCCTTGGCGTCGGTGAACACCGTGCTCTGGGTGACGGTCTCCGGGTGCGGCTTCGGGATGTCCGTCAGCCGGTAGGCGACGACCGCCGCCGTGCACAGCCCGGCGATCAGCACGAAGAAGGCGATGAGCAGCCGGCGCAGCCGACGGCCCCGGGTACGGCGCAGCCGGAGGCGGAGCGGGACACGGAGGCGGAGCCGGTGCGAGGTCGCCGCCCGCTTCAGCCGCCGCGCCCGGCTCTTCATGAACGGAAGGCCCTTCACCTGACGTCGTCCGTCCGCGCGACGGCCCTGGCGTCCGCGTCGTACACGGTGACGACGGCCGGACGGTCCTCGACGCCCGCGGGGCTCTCGCCGCGCCGGGCGCTGTCGGCGGTCTCGACGAAGAGCGACTTGAGCTCCGTTGCCGTCAGGAGGGTGCTCGAGTACCAGACGCCCCAGCCCGGGCCGCCCGCCAGGGTGAGGACCGCGCCGGTGACCGTGGTGTCCCCGACGGCGACCGCGACGCGGCCCGGGTCCGCGGCGAGGCCGTGGTACAGCCCCGAGAGGAAGTACTTGCCGTTCACCGGCTCCGCCTGGGCCGAGACTTGCGGCTTCGCAGTGTCGGCGCCGTCGTCGCCCGGCCCGCGGAACTGGTTGGACCTGGTCGGCGTCGACCAGTGCTCGCCGTCGGCGGTCAGCCAGACCTGCATCCCCTTCACGACCTGCACCCGCTCACCGGGCGCGACGATCCGTACCGGGCTCACCGTCCCCTGCGCGCCCGCGGGCCCGGACGGCTCCGTGTCGCCGAAGACCCCGACCCGCTCGGCGGCGAACACCGTCGTCGGCGCGAGCACCGCCGCGCAGACGGCCAGGACGGCGCCGGTACGACGTCGGCGGCGGGCCCGCCCCTGCCGCTCGATGGCAGCGAGCGGCAGCGTGAACGGAACGCTGTCGTCCGCGACTTCGAAGGCTTCCCCGACTTCGAAGGCTTCCCCGACTTCGGGGGCTTTGCCGGTTTCGCGAACTCGGACGGTTTCGAGGGCCTCGATGACTTCGACGATCTCTGCGGCCTCGACGGCCGCCGCGAACAGCTCGCGCAACCGGTCGGCGCCGCGCCCGCCCCCGCTTGCGCCCCCTGCCCCGCACACCGCCAGCCCGCGCTGGGCGAGGCTTTTGACCGTGCCGGCCGAGCAGCCGAGCAACTGCGCGATCTCGACCTCGCCCAGGCCCTCCCCGTGCAGCATCACGAGCACGACCCGCTGCCGGGCGGACAGCGCGGACAGCGCGGACAGCGCCGATGCGACCCCCAACACCCCCCGGGGCACGGTTTTTCGGCGGCGCGCCCGGCGCAGATGACGCTTGACCAGGGAACGCCGGGCATAGAAGTCCACGTCGTCCCGAGGTATCCGCCGCCAGCGTGCGCACACCACCACCAGGGTGTGCCGCACCAGCTCTCTCGCCTCGTCCAGGTCGCCGGTGAGCAGGTACGCGGTGGTGACCAGCCGAGGCCAGCTCGTCCGCGCGTACGAGGCGAAGTCGTGGTGCCGCCGAGGGTTCGAGGCGAGTCGATGGATCCTGAGACTCGTGTTCATCGTCTTCCCCATGGGTCGTGTTGTGTTCCGCTGGGCGCGACCTACGGGATCTGTACGCACGGCGGGGCGGCGAGGTTGCACGGGAATTCCGAGACTCCGGCGGGGGCATGACCGAAGACGAGTTCGACGCCTTCTACACGGCCGCGTTCCCCCGTCTGACCGGGCAGCTCGCCGCGTTCACCGGGGATCACGGAGAGGCGCAGGACGTCGTCCAGGAGGCGTTCGTCCGGGCCTGGGACCGGCGGGCGAACTTCCTGGCCGACGAGGCGCCCGAGGCGTGGATACGCACGGTGGCCACCCGGCTGGCGGTCAGCCGCTGGCGGCGGGCCAAGCGCTGGCTGGAACTGGTGCGCCGGATCCCGCCGCCCGAGTACACGCCGGGGCCCGGCCCCGATCACACCGCGCTCGTCGCCGCGCTGCGCCAATTGCCCAAGGCACAGCGGTTGGCGATCGTCCTGCACCATCTGTGCGATTTGAGTGTCGAGCAGGTAGCCTCCGAGACCGGCGCGCCCGTGGGGACGGTCAAGGCCCGGCTGGCCCGAGGCCGCTTGGCGCTGGCGAAACATCTGACGGTGGACGAGACGGGCGCTGCGGTCGAGGCGGCCGACCCGGTGCGGAAGGAGGGCGGCCTTGTCGGATGAACTCCCCACCGGGCTCCCCACCGGGCTCCCCACCGGGCTCCCCACCGGGCTCCCTACCGGGCGCCCCGCCGAACTCTCCACCGCGCTCCGCGAGTTGGCCGCGCAGGCCGAGACCCCGCCGGTCCTCTCCGGCGCCGAGGTCCGCGCCCGTGCCGTACGCCGGGCCCGCCGCCGCATGGCATGCACGCTGGGCGCGACCGCCACGGCCGTGGCACTGGTGGCCTTCGCCCTGACCGCGGACTTCACGGCGGACGAACACGGCAAGGGGACAGAGATCGGGACCGGGGCCGGACCCGGACCCGGAAGGCAGAGCCCGCTCCCGGCCACCACCACCCCCGCCGACCCGTCCCCGTCCCCGTCCCTGTCCCCGTCCTCATCCTCGCCCCCGTCCGGTGACGCACCCGAGGCCGTGCCCGTCACCGGCACGCTGGACCTCGACCGACGCGTGGTGACCGTCGGGGAAAAGGTCATGCCGATGTCCTCGGAGTACATCGACGGCGCCAAGCTCACAGGCCCGCTGACCGTGTATCAGACATACGAGACCAAGGCGCTGACCGTCACCGACCTGACCGACGGGACCCGCCACGTTCTGGAGCTGGTGTACGCGGTCGAGCTGCGCGACGCCAGGAACCAGCGGGTCTACATCGGCTACCGCTCCTCCTACGACGTGAAGGAGTCCGACGCCGACGACAACCACAGCTGGATCGGCCTGAAAGCGGCCGACGCCAAGTGGTTCCACGAGGAAGCGGTCACCGGCACGGCCTTCGCACTCACCACTCTGCCGACGGCCACAGCGGCGACCGACGAAGGCTAGTGCCGCGGCAGGCAACGTTCGCCCCGTCGCGACGCCCGGCACGCACTCTCGCCGCACCGGCCGAAAGCCCAAGTACGTCCAGTACGAGG
>NZ_JBFAKW010000039.1:0-71784 GCF_040655955.1 Streptomyces sp. NPDC050263
CTCGTAGCGGAGCTACTAGGGCTTTCGCCCGGTGCGGCGAGAGTGCGTGCCGGGCGTCGCGACGCCGCGGAGATCCATCAGAAGCCCCCTAGGGGGTCGGCCGCCGTCGTGTCCACGTCACGCTGCGCCTGGTCAGCCCGTGATCACCTTGTGGGTCGCGAGGCTCTTCGTCCGTGAGGTGACCGTGCCGCTCAAGGATTTCGCCGTACTGGAGACTCCCGCCTCGTCGGCGCCGGCCTTCTTCGCCTGCGCGGCGAGGGTGTCGAGCGCCTCGAGCGCGTATCCCGAGCCGAAGAACTGCTGGTACAGCTCCTTGTACGCGGCGTGGTACGGAGCGTCGAAGGCGTCCGTCGCCAGGAAGCGCTCCTTGAGGATGTTGCCGCCCATGCCGCCGCCTCCGCCGCCCGCACCGCCCGGTCCGGCGCCCTGCCCCACGCCGCCCTCACCCTCACCCTCACCGTTGCCGTTGCCGTTGCCGTTGCCGGGAAACTCCGCCATACCGGAAGGCATCCCGGAAGGCATTCCGGAGGGCATTCCGGAGGGCAGGGTGGCATCGGGTACCGCCCCTCCGCCTCCGCCTCCGCCGCCACCCATGCTCGTGCTGTCGTCGGGCCCGGTGGTGACGGTGCCGCTGAAGGTCAGGTTGAAGTCCCAGCCCAGGACGGAGAACTTCTTGGTGCCGAGGTCGTACCAGAGCACGTAGTTGCTGCCCGGCCCGGCCATGTCGTCGAAGTTGAGGATCAGGTTCTGCGTCGCCGCGTACTGTGCGAAGGAGTCCACGTCGACGTACCTGTCGAGATCCTCGGCGAACTCCTCGTCCGACGCCTGGTCGACCCACTTCAGGAGCTTCATCACCGGCGAGAGGTCCTGGCTGCCCTTCATGTTGAGCTGCTTGAAGGACTTCTCGTACTCGGTGGGGTCGTCCCCCACGTAGTCGAAGCTCCCGCCGGCGCGGGCCTTGTACGCCACTCCCTCGGTCGCGATCTCCGAGTCGACGAAGTCCTTGCTCGGGTTCTCGACCATGAGCCGGGTCACGGCCGGGCGGTCGTTGACCTGCATGGCGGTGAAGGTGAACTCCTCCGCCGTCTGGCCGTACTTCTCCATGAGGGACAGCGACAGGGCCTCGTTCAGCGGCAGGGCCTCGTCGACGCCGGGGCGCAGCGACAGCTCGCGGTGGCCCTGGTAGGCGCGGCCTTCGACGTACTCGTCGATGCTGATGAGCCAGGGCAGTTCCTCGGGCTTGGAGGCGGAGAGGTCGAACTGCGTCATACCGCCGCCCCCACCGCCGCCGCCCATCATGCCGCCGCCCTGCCCCTGCTGCTCACCCTCCTGCTGGGCGCCGTCCTGCTGGGCACCGTCCTGCTGCCGGCCCGCCTGTCCCGGGAGGCCACCGCCTGCACGGCCGCCGCCCTGGCCGCCGCTGCGCAGGCTCTGGAGCGTCGAGTTGCCCTTGAGACGGATGCCGACGTCGTTCAAGTACACGCCGTCGACGGTCAGGTCCGCCTCGATGTACTCCTTCTCGCCCTCGTCCTGGTACTTCTCCATCATGTCGTCGAAGTCGGTCTCGTCGTACTCGAGTCGGATCGAGTGCGCCCGCGACGCATCGAACAGATCGACGGCCCCTGCGATGTTCTCGGTGATCTCGTCCGCGTCCGCCGTGGAGGCACTGGTCACGAACGGCGTGACGCGCACGTCCCCGAAGAAGATCAGCAGGACGGCCATCCCCGCGGCCAGCAGACCGGCCGGCTTCCAGTGGTGGCGCAGCCGCAGCGGAACGCGGTGCGCCAGCCGCTTGCGGGGGGCCGCCATCAGAGGTCCGTCTGGTCGTAACCGGTCAGCACGGTCACGCGCTGCCCCATGGTGCGTTCCTGAAGGGCGGCGACCAGTTCCCCGGGCTCATGCCCCTTCTTGATCCGGACGGTGTAGAAGACCTCGGTCAGGGCTCCGCCGCGGATGGACTCGGTGGAGACGAGTTCGAACTCGTCGGTGTGGCGCAGGAGTACGTCCTGGATCGCGTGGGTGTGGTCCTCGCCCGCGGGAACCTGGACCTTGACGACCTGACGCTGGACGTTGAGGGCGAACCAGTTGAACTTGCTCATCGCCAGGATGACCAGGGTGATCACGACACCGCCGACCGCGGCCAGGGTGTAGAAGCGGGCGCCGCAGGCCATGCCGATGGCCATCGCCAGGAAGACGAAGCCGACGTCCCGGGTCTCCTTGACCGCGTTGCGGAAGCGGACCACGGACAGGGCGCCGACCAGGGAGAAGGCGCGGGCCAGGTTGGAGCCTACGACCAGCATGATCAGCGCGACGATCATGCCGACGATGACCAGCGTCTGGACGTACGACTGGCTGTAGGAGACGTTCTTGTGCGTGGCCCGGTAGACGTAGCCGATCATCGTGGACAGCACGAAGGACAGGGTCATGGCGAGCACGATGTCGGTGACGCTGAACGTGCCGCTCAGGTCCTGCAGGTCGAGATTCACGAGTGGAGTGCCTCCGTGGTGCGATGCGTCGTGGGGGACGTGGGGGTGGTGGGGGGCGTGGGGGCGGGCGTGCCGACGGATGCCGGGAGAAGGTCTTCGTCCCGGACGTGGAAGACGGACCGGGGGGCCAGGCCGAACGCCTCGATGCTCTGGACGTACTTGGAGACCCGGATCAGGCTCAGGTTGCGCTTGGCCGCCAGGTCGGTGATCCAGTACGGGGTGCGCTCGTTCACCTTCACCTCCATCACCGTCATGCGCGGCGGGACGATGAACCGGTTCTCGGGGTTCGCCGTGCCGAAGTGGAAGTCCCGGTCGCGGCCGCGGATGCGGCGGTCGAAGGTGACGCGCAGCCCCAGGTCCTGGTCACGGCCGACCAGCGCCTCACGCTGGTAGCCGGTGATGGCGGTGGGCTGGAGGTTGAGCCTGACCACCAGCTCCAGGACCTCGTTGACGAAGGCCCGCTCCTTCGCGGAGTGCTCGATCAGCCGCCGCTCGTCGCACAGTTGCCGGGCCGTGGCGTACGGCAGGGTGATGCGGCGTTTCTGGGTGACCCGGTTGACCCGCTGCTTGATCTCCACGCAGACCGAGGAGTCGTCGGTGACGCCGTCCAGGTCGCCGTAGTGGCGGATGCGGAGCTTGCGGCGGAACTTCAGGCCCTCGATCTTCTCCCAGTAGAAGCGGAGTTGAGGTGTGTCGTAGTACAGGCTCCACACGCCGTAGCCGCCGACCGGGCTGTGCAGGTCACGGTCCATCCGCTCGCCCAGTTCGTCGCGGATCTGCGCCGCCTGCTCCACCGGCACCAGGTACTTCAGCTCGTACCGGTTGAAGGCGTGGAGTCTGCCGGCCACCCGAAGAACCTCTGCGTCCGCGACCGACGGCGGTGATCCTCCCGCCGTCGTGGGCGCCTTGTCGCCTCCCATGCCACCGTCACCCGGACGACGGCGCTTCAGCCAGCCAGCCATGACTTCCCTTCGGGTAGTTGGCGATCAACCTCCTCCCCGTAAGGAACCGGTAAGAAATGAAAGAGCGATGAAGGATGCATCTGAACGCAATGAGTACTGAACGTGAACGCACGGTTGACGCAGTTGATCCCGATGTGGACTCCGCCAGGGACGCGTGCCGCTACGTCCCCGCGTGGACGTACGCCGCCCAGATGTGCGGGCGGTCGGGGATGCGGCGGCGCAGTTGGCGGACCGTGTCGTGCAGGGCGTGGGCTGCGCCGGCGGCGTCGGCGGCGGTCGTCCGGCGGTAGAAGTCGCGGGTCATGTGGTCCGCGTGGGTGCTGTCGATCGTCCACAGGGTGCCGACGGCGGCGGGGAAGCCGGCCAGCAGGAAGGAACTCGTGATGTGGATGGCCTCGTCCGTGAGGCGTTCGGCGGCGCGGGCGGTGCCGCAGGCCGCCAGGAACGCGAGCTGCGCCGAGCGCGGACGGGCCCGGCAGATCTCCAGGACCGAGACGGGCTCGCCGCTCGGCAGGTGCAGCAGGGCGCCCGAGGGCTCCCCGGGGTCGGTGGCGGCATGGCAGCCGAAGTGGGCCCACGAGGCGTCGTGCAGCGCGGCGAGCACGGCCGCACGGGTGGCCGTCGGGCCGATCAACGGCTGCTGCGCGCCGAGGAGTTCGGCGGCGTGGCCGGCGGCCGCCGCGACTCCGGGAAGGTCGTCCTCGGGTGCGGCGACCAGCAGGGCGCTGCCGTGGTCGGCCGTGTCTCGCCGGCGGGCGCGCGCACGCGCGTAGGCCAGGGTCTGGAGGCCCGGTACGTACGACGACACCACGGCGTCGAGGGCCGCACCGCAGCCGTCGAGCGCGCAGTCGCGCGCTGTGCACTGGGCCGCGTGCAGCGGCAGGGCGCTGAAGGGGCCGGTCGGGGCCCACCAGACGCGCGGCCACTCGCCGTGGCGGGGAACAGGGTGCGCCGACCCGACGAGTTCCAGCACCGGTCGCACGATCCTGTGCCAGGTCCACGCCAGCGTGTCGCGGACCGTGTGCCCGGCGGCGACGAGCCGGAGCGGGGACGGACGGGACGTGCCCTGCGCGTTGATGGCGTCCACGGCGTCGCGCAGCCGCCGCGCCGTGTCGGAGATCTCGTCGGCCCTGGGTTCCAGGAGCAGGGCGCGGATCGACCGGTCGGTGACGACGAGGGCGTGGCAGAAGCGCCTGCCGTGGTTGAGGACGACGACGGGGCCGTCGGCGGCCAGCGCCCGCAGCGCCTGCGCGGTCAGCGGACGTAGAAAGCCCTCGAAGCCCGGTTCGGTGCGGATGCGACGTACGAGGTCGTCGAGTTCGCGGGAGGCGCGCAGGCCGGCCAGCCGGGCCCACTCGGCGTCACCGGCGGCGGCCGTCTCCGGCTCCGCGTCGAGCTGCTCGGTCAGCCGCTCGAACTCGGCGGCCAGGTCGGGGTGCGCGGAGCGCAGGTCGCCGATGTCGGCGCGGGCCTCGATCCGCCGGGCCAGCAGCAGACCGCGGCCGCGCTCCAGCAGTTCCACGGCGCGGTCGACCTCAGGGCCTTCGGCCGTGCACTCCAAGGCGCCGAGTTCGGGCGGGACCCGCCCCTCCTCGGCCGCGCGCACGGCCTCCTCCAGGGCATGCAGCCGGCCGGGCAGACGGGCGGCGAGCTCACGACCGACGAGGTGGGTGAGGATCAGCTCGACGATCGTCCTGATGTCGCCCTCGAACGTCGACAGACCGTGCTCGGCGGAGGCCTGGTCGCTGCCCCGGTCGGTGATGCCGGCCATGGCCTCGACGCCCGCTTCGAGATGTTCCAGGGCCAGGTCGACCCGGGGTTGCGCCCGGCCCAGCGCACCGGCCGCGGAGGCGATCTCGCCCTGGGCCCGCATCCACACCGGGATCACGGGGTCACGCCATGCCTCGGGGTCCGCGGTGCCGGCGAGACGGGCCTTCAGGGGTGCCAGAATGGCAGCGAGGACGTCTGTCTGGGAGTGGGGTTCCCCCGGGGGACGGGGCATGGTGGCCAGGTCTGCCCCCTCCGGGAGGCGACCCCGGCCGATGAGGTCGAGGAACACGCGCATCGTGGCGCCCACGTCGAACGACGACCCCTCGGGCGTCTCCCCCGACATGACGCGGCTCAGCTCGTCCGCCTCGGCCAGCAGCGCCTCCGCCCGCCCCGGTTCGCCGGCCCGGAGCACGACGGCGCGCTGCGCGAGCGCCCGGGCGAGCGTCGTCGCGATCATCGGCCGCATGGAGTGTCCGGAGGGGCACTTGGCGAAGGTCGCCCGGCATTGGTCGATCACGGCGTCACTGAGGTCCGGGCGTGGGCCGCCGCCCGGACCCACGGTCTCGACGAGGTCGGCGTAGGCGTCGCCCATCAGGTCGTACCAGGGCGGGCCCTCCCCCTCGGCCGCGGCCCGGATGACGTCCTGCATGCGTCGGGCGATCTGCCGGGCTCGTTCCAGCTGGGCCGGTTCATGGCCGAACAGATAGTTCTGGAGGGCGTTGTGCAGCTCGGTGCGGGCCGTCATCAGCTCCCTGTCGGTCTCGGACACCACGGGATCGCCGGGCGCGGGCTCCCCGTCGACCGTCGGCATGGCGGATGCGCCGGGCGCGGAGGCGAGCAGGGCCGCCGCCTCGCGTGCGCCCTCCGGGTCGAAGCGGCCGATCGACAAGGTGGTGAGCGCGTCCGCGAGCATGCGGTCGAACTCGCCCGGGAGGTCGGGGGCGTTCGCGCGGGCGTCGCGCAGCAGCCGGACGACCTCTTCGAGGACGGCGGGGTCGGCGCGCTCGGCGGACCGGGCGGACAGGGCGCCGCCGAGCGCGGCGGAGAGGTAGGGGCGCAGGGTGTCGTCGTCCTCGCCCGTGCCCGCGAGGAGCTCCCGGATGATCTCGATGTCGGCGTCGAGGTTCTCGGAGCTGTCCAGGCAGACATCGTCGAAGCGGATCAGCTGCTCCACCAGCGCGCGCATTTCGTCCTGCGGCCCGCCCGCGCCCTCCTCGCCGCCCGTGGCGACCGACATGAGGGCGCAGGGCAGCGCCACCGCGAACATGCCCCGTCGCAGCAGGTCCGAGGCGAGGAACCCCGCCGGGGCGTCGGCCGCCGCCGCCTCGGTCAGTTCCCGGGACTCCGCGGCGAGCGGTGCGGCCCGGTCCGGGGCGCCGGCGCGCAGTGCCTCGGCCCGCAGCCCGGTGAGCGCGGCCAGCACGGCGACGTAGGCGTGGCGGTGCGGCCGGTCGGCGGGGAGGGCCGCGAGAGCGGTGCGGTAGCGGGCGATCCGTTCGTCGGAGGCGTCGTCGGGCTCGAATCCGGCGGCCAGGTCGACGATTTCGAGATCGATGTCGACCGGGCCGCCCGAGCGTGCGGCGTGCTCTCGGGCGCGCTCGGTGAAGCGGCCGAGCAGGGGCATGGCACGCTCCAGGTCGCCCGGGTCCTCGCTCCGGCCTAGCTCGGCCAACTCGCGGCAGTCGGCGAACATCTGCCGGTACTCGTCGCTCAAGGCCCCGACGGAGTCGAGCAGTTCCATGGCCTCCATGGCCGCCGTCCCGTCCTCACGCTCCCCCGCGAAGGCGGCGAGCGCCTTGCCGAGCGCGGCGGTCACCTCGGGGCGCGCCGGGTGCCCGGCGGGGGTGTCGGCGAGGGCCGTGCGCAGTCGTCGTACGGCGCAGGCGATGCGGCCCGCGTCGTGCTCGGCGAGGCCCGCGTCGGCGATGGCCGCGCCCACGATCAGGTCCCGTTCGCCGGGCCAGGCGACGGGCTGGGCGTCCAGCATGCGCAGGAAGCGCAGGCCCTCGGCGGACTCCGGGGTGAGCGCGCCCTCGGGTGCGGCCGCGACCAGCCGCTCGACCTGGGCGAGCCGGGGCGTGCCGAGCAGCCGTGCGGCGTCCACCAGCGTGCGCAGGGCGGGCGTGGCGGCCGCGCGGGCATGGTCGGGGTCGAGTCCGGGGCCGACGGCGGTGAGCCGCGTGCACACCGCGTGCCCGTACCGGGCGGCGACGGCCAGCGCGTCGGGGTCGGCCGCGAGCCGAAAGCGCGTCACGTTCAGTTCGAGGGCGTCGACGGCCAACTCCACGAATCCGGCGTGGTCTTCGGCCTGTACGTATTCGAACGCCGTGTCCGACCAGGCGAGCGCCCGCTCAAGAGCGTCGGCCTGCTCCTGCGGCGGCCCGTTCACCACGGCGTCGGAGTACGCCATGCTCACCAGGTGCGCGAACCCGGCCTCGTGGGACGGATCCGCGGGGTCGAAGCCTTCCTTCAGGGCTTCGGGGAGCCCGGCGCCGTCGGGGAGACGCGGGCACAGAAAGCCGAAGGCGCCGAACACGACGGTCAGGTTCTGCGCCGCGTCGGGGTCCTCGGCGCCCTGGTGGCGGAACCAGAAGGTCCAGAAGACGGCGGCCAGCGATTCGAGGTCGATCGAGCCCTCGGGCGCGGGCGCGGACTCCCGCAGCAGGGCCAGCGCGTCGGCCACCGCGTCCCCGTCGCGCAGAGGTCCGGGATCGCGGGCGTTCTGAGCCGTGACGAGACGTGCGACCACTCGTTCCCGAAGCTCGGACATCGTTCCTTATATTAGTCTGATCAACTGTCAGGGAGCAGTGGCTCTCGGGACTTTCAGGGAGGCCGCCGTGGGGGACGGGGCGAAGGCGCGCAGGGTGTACGAGGACGCCGTGGAATACCTGTGCCGCAATGTGGAGGAGTTGCGCCCCCTGATCGGCCCCGCCCTCTGGGGGTCGGCCTTCCCGGTCGTCCGGGACGCGGATCCGACCGGCGCCGAGTGGCGGGCCGCCGTGCGCGCGCTGCACGTCGCGGTCGAGTCGGCGGGGATCCCGAACGGGCTCGGGCTGCCCGCCACCATGGGCGTGGGCGACTGGCCGGGCGCCCCCACAGCCCAGTCGGTCGGCTGGGTCTGTCCCACGAGCCGCTGCGCCCGGGTCGAGCTGCGGGACGGAGCCGCTGCCGCGACGCCGACCTGTGCGCTGGGCGGAGGCCCGATGCGGCTGGTCGACGGCTGACGGCGATGGGGCTCCTCATCGAGTTGCAGAAGCGCGTACCCGACGGCTGGTTCCTACGGCGACTGCTGCCCGCCGCGCTGTTCGTCGTGGTCGCGGTCGTCGGCGGCGGGGAACTGGGCCACACGCACTGGAACGACGTCGGCCTGGCCCGCGAACGGATCGCCGCCGCGCTGCGGACGGGCGGCGGTCTGTCCGCGGACGCCGTCGCCTCACTCGTGCTCTTCGCGGTGCCGGTGGTGGGGGCCGCGTTCGCGGTGCCCTACGCCGCCGCCGCGATCGGGGCGCTGGCGTCCGGGGCCTGGCCGTGGTGGCTGATGCCGGTGGGCCGGAGGGTGAGGGCATGGCGGACCCGGCGCTGGGTGGACCCGGACACGCTGGCCAGGCAGTCCGTACGGGCGCGGGCCGACGGCCGTCCGCTGCGCGCCGACCGGCTCGACGCGCGAGCGGCCCGCGCCAGGGCCGTCGGGCGGCCCGAGTCACCGACCTGGTCGGGCGACCGGTTCCGCCGCACCGAGGCGAACGTCCGCAGGGAGACGGGCGGCGACGTCGTGAGCGGCTGGACCGCGCTGCTGTTGGGCGCGGCCGACCCGCCCCGCGCGGCGCTGGCGGAGACCCGCGACGCCTACGACGCGGCCTGCGAAGCCCTCGTCTGGAGCACGGCGTTCACGGTTCTCGGCGCCTGGTGGTGGCCCGCGGCCCCGATCGGCGTCCTTCTCGGCCTGGCCTCGTGGCGCTCGCTGCGTCATGCGGTGCAGGCGCTGTGCCGCACGACGGAGGCGGCGTTCACCCTGTGCGAGACGGACCAGCCGCCCGCCCAGCCATGAAGCCCCTCCCGCTGCCGCACCTCGCGCACCGGTCGGCCTTGCCGATGGCCGTCATGCGGCCGCGCGTGCGGCGCGCAGCAGATCCCGCAGTGTCAGTGCCGCCGGCAGCGCAGTGGCGGGCAGGGCGACATGGACGGTCCGGTGCAGGGCCCGGTCGGTGAGGGGACGCAGGACGAGTTCGTCGGGCACCGCCCAGGCGGCCAGCGAGGGGACCAGCGCCACTCCGAGCCCGGCCGCGACATAGCCGAACTTCCCGGTCCATTCCGCGATGCGGATGACCTTCCTGGGCGTGAAGCCGGCGCGGGCGCACGCGTCGGCGAGCATCGTGGGGCGGTCGCCGTACGCGCCCTGGAGCCAGGCCTCCTCGCGCAGTTCAGCCAGGTCGACGGTCCCGGCTTCGGCCAGGCGGTGTCCGCGCGGGAGGGCGACGAGCAGTTCGTCGTCGCACAGTTCGGTCGTCGTGACGCCGTCGGCCGAGGGCAGTCCGGAGGGGTAGTCGCTCACGACGGCGAGGTCCAGCGACCCGTCCGACAGGCCTCGCAGCAGGGTGTCGGTCGGGCCCTCGACGGCGACGACCTCGACGTCCGGTCTGGCCTCCTGGAGCGCTCGCAGGGCCGCGGGCACCAGCGAGATGTTGGCGGTGGCGAACGCGCCGACGTGCAGCAGCCCGCCGTGTCCCGCGTGCAGCACGGCCAGTTCCCGCTCCGCCCGCGCCAGCCGGTCGAGCACGTCCAGGGCGTGCCGGTGCAGCGCGCGCCCGGCGGGGTTGAGCCGTACGCCCCGCGGGAGCCGTTCGAACAGCGGGCCGCCCGCCTGCTGTTCCAGCGTGGCGATCCGCCGGGACACCGCGGACTGCGTGTAGCTGAGCCGGACCGCCGCCTGCGTGAACGACCCCGTCTCGGCCACGGCCACCAGCAGTCGCAGCGCATCGACCTCGAACACGGTTCCCCCGCCTGGTTGTCGAGACACCTGGTCGCCGAGACACATTCCTCGGACGCATTGATCCCATGCAATCTAGTCGCTGGTGGAATGCCTTGCTCACTTCTAACGTCGAAGCTCACGGATTCAAGGGGGAAATGTGCTGTTGTCGACGATGCTGGACGATCTGCGGGAACTGGTGCTCTGCGAGTCGTTCTCGGCCGACCACGCGGCGGTGGCCCGCAGTGCCGAGGCGGTCGCCGCGCTCGGCACGCGGCTGCTGGGGGCCGAGCCGGAGACGATCGTGATCGACGGAGTGACCCATCTGCGATGGCGGTTCGGCGCCCCGAGCGTGCTGTTGGTGGGACACCACGACACGGTGTGGCCCGTGGGCTCGCTCCAGGACCACCCCTGGTCACTGGCCGACGGGATCGCCCGCGGGCCCGGCGTCCTGGACATGAAGGCGGGCCTGGTGCAGATGTTCCACGCGTTGGCCTCGCTGCCCTCCCCGGACGGGGTGTGCGTGCTGGTCAACGGGGACGAGGAAGTCGGCTCGCCCACCTCCCGGCAGCTGATCGAGGAGAGCGCGCGGGAGGCCACGGCCGCCTTCGTCCTGGAGGCGGCCGCGGACGACGCCGGCGCGCTCAAGATCGCCCGCAAGGGCACCTCACGGTACGAGATCGTCGTGCACGGCAGGGCCGCTCACGCGGGTCAGGAACCGCACAAAGGGATCAACGCCGCCGTGGAGGCAGCGCACCAGGTGCTGGCCATCGCCGGTCTCGGAGGCTCGACGGGAGGCGTCGGCGAGGCCCACTCCCTCCTGGGCGCCGCGACGGTCACGCCCACTCTTGTGTCGGCGGGCAGCTCCCGCAACACGGTGCCCGCGCTGGCCCGGGTGTCACTGGACGTGCGGGTGCCGACCCCGGCGGCACAGGACCGTATCGACGCACTCGTACGCGGACTCACCGCCCGGACGCCGGGTGCCCGGCTGGAGGTGCTGGGCGGTGGCCAACGGCCGCCCATGGAACCGGAGTCCTCCGCCGAACTGTTCGCCCTCGCCTCCCGGATCGCCACGGAGCTCGGTCAGGAGCCGCTGCGGGGACTCGCCGTCGGCGGCGCGTCGGACGGCAACCACACGGCGGCTGTGGGCTGCCCGACGCTGGACGGCCTGGGCGCCGTGGGCGGCGGCGCCCACGCGGACACGGAGTACGTCGAGGTCGCGCGGATGGTCCCCCGCACACGGCTGCTCGCTGAACTCATCCGACGCAACACCGACAGGACGTGAACAAGGTGAACAGGTCGAACAGGTGGAACGGGTCCGTGCTCGGTCTCGGGGAGCGGCGCGGGAGTCATCCCATAGCGGGATTGGGCGGCGCCCTCCTTCAGATGTTCCGGCGACTGGTCCTGACACTGGCCGCCGTCCTGCTCGTCACGCTGGTCGTCAACAGACCGCCGACGGCGTTCGTCAAGGGCGCCGTCACCGGGGCCGTGCTGCTCACCCTCTACGGTCTCAAGCTGGCATGGGCCCGCGCCACCGCCCGGTTCGGGATCAACAGGTGCCACCTCCACACGGGCGGCCTCGTCGTCACCGGTCTGCTCGGCGGGGTGCGGGACGCGGTGGCGTGGAGCGAGGTGACCGTGGTGAACGAGACGGCCACTGTGTCGCTCTGGATGACCTTCCGCAGGTTCGAGATCACCCGGGACCAGGCACCGCCCCTTGCCTTCCTGGCTCTGGGACAGAATCCGACTCTGTCAGCGGCTCTGGAGAGCCAGGCCGCGAAGAACGGCATTCGTCGCTGAGCCGTCCCAGCGCGGCCGGTAGCATCCCGATCATGAGTGCACGGACTTCGCCGACGGGCTACCGCGTCATCTCCGCGGCCGAGGCGGAGGAGCGGTTCGGCGTCTCCGTCGACGTCAGTCATCCGTACCAGGACTTCGCCGACGAGCAGGAGATACGCCTCTACGAGGGCGGTCTGCACGTCACGGGCGGCCTCGACGCGGAGCCCGACGGCGACTGGGTGCCGTACAACACGATCGTGGACGGTGATCTGACCGTCGGCGGCGACCTGGAGTGGTGGGACTCGGCGAGCGGCAACTTCCTGCTCGTCACCGGCGATCTACGGGCCCGCAATGTGCTGCTGTCCGGCTGCCCGTGCGTGGTCGTCCGGGGGAACCTGACCGCGTCCGGCACCGTCCAGGGCAGTTACGGCGACGACGGCGGCTGCCTGACCGTCGGCGGCCGCACCCACGCCCACAGCGTCATCAGCACCCTCTACTTCATCACCCACTTCGCCGAACAGCCGGAAGCGCTGCTCATCACCGGCGCCCACCACACCAACTGCCCGGTCGACTTCACCGACGAGGAACTGGACGAGCTGGTCCCGCCCGAACTCCTCGACGAGGACGGCTCCGCCGACGCCCACCGGATCGGGGCCGCCCTCCGCGACGGACGGCAGGTCCTGCGGCCCGGCGTCCGGCCCAGCCCTCTGGCCGCGCTGGACGAACTCGACGCCCTGCTCCCCCGGGCCGAGGAGATCACCGAGCTCGACCTGTCCGACCGCAAGCTCCGCCGACTCCCGGAGCAGCTCCACGCCTTCGTCAACCTGCGGGTCCTCTCCCTCGCCGGCAACGACGCCATCGGCAGCCTCGACGAACGCATCGGTGAGCTCACCGCCCTCGAAGAGCTGAACCTCGCCGGAATGCGGCTCACCGCCCTGCCGGAGAGCATCGGCCGACTGAGCGGGCTGCGGGTCCTGGACGTCTCCGGCAACGAACTCGAGGCGCTGCCCGAGCAGATCGGCGACCTTCCCCGGCTGGAGGTGCTGCGGGCCGCCCGGCTGACCTGCCCGGTGCCCGACGCAGTCGCCCGGCTGAGCACCCTGCGCGAGCTGGACCTGTCGCACCACCAACCGGGCGAGTACGACTCCACCGTCCCGTTTCCGCTCCCGGTGACCCGGCTGTCGGCCCTGCGTCGGCTCCACCTCGCGCACGTGTTCCTGGAGACCCTCCCCGACGACCTGCTCGCCCTGACCGCCCTGGAGGAACTGGACCTGCGCGGCTCGCTCTCCGCCGTGCTGCCCCGCCTGCCGGACCTGGCACGGCTGCCGCGGCTGCGGACACTGCGCCTCAACGGCAGCACGCCCAGGCTGCGCGCCTCGGCCGGCGCATGGGGGCCCTCGAGTACGGACGCGTCCCCCAAGGCCGCCGCTTGAACGCGCGCCGCAAGCGAAGCCAGCAGTTCCTCGCGACTCTCCATCACTTGTCTCCCCCGAGGTCGATTCGGCAACGCTCCAATGTAGAGGGCAAGTTGCTCGGCATCGTTCGCGTGTTCCGGCGCGGCTCGGCTCCCTCGCTCTCCGGGTCATGTCCGCAGTCCGGGTCGTCGACGTCCGAGGAACGCGAGCGGGCCTGCGGATGGTTCCGCAGGCCCGCTCGTCGCTTCGCTCATGTCGCTGTCGCCACCGCTGTCACTGCGGGGCAGCCACCGCCGTGCCCGCGGAGACCGTGGCGGGCCTCGGGTGCAGCAGTCGCTCGGCCAGCTCGCCGAAGGCGAGACCGAAGCCTGTCCACAGGGTGATCTGCATGGCGAGGGAGGAGAGCCTGAACCGCCACAGCAGGGTGGCCGGGAAGTCGCTCGGCACCTCGTTGACGGTGGGCAGGAACGCGTACGCCGACCCGATCACGGCGACGAAGCCGAGCACGGCGACGACGGTGGCATACCAGTTGCCGAGACCCGGTGCGAGCCGCTTGCCCACGATCACCGCGGCGAGGGCGAGGAGCACGCTGAGGAGCATCATGAGGAAGTACAGGGTGGTCCGCTTGGCGATGGTGTCGTGGTCACCCACCGCGGGCGGGTTCGCCGGGTACTTCAGGAACGGCACGACGTACACGGCGAGCAGGGCCGCTCCGGAGAGCAGCAGGGCCGTGGCGCGCGGGGTGAAGCGGCCGACGCGGCCGAGGGCGAAGCAGAAAACGAGGGCGGCGATGCCGCCGAAGGCGACGCCGTAGATCAGGACGCCGGTGGCCAGGCCTGCGGTGGACTGCAGGCCGCGGGAGACGAGTTCGACCTCGTGCTCGTGGGCGGGGGCGTGCGACTCCTCGAAGGCGATGGCGCTGTCGACGTCGGGTTCACCGAGGAAGTAGGCGACGATCAGGGCGAGCACGCCGGCGCCGAGGCCGGCGAGCATGCCCCGCACGAGAAGGTTTCTCACCGTTGCGGAGTTCATGGGTGTGCTGTGTCCCTCGTGACGTCAGTGGCAGGGGAAGCCGAGAAGGTGGCGGGCGTCGTGCACCCACTCGTGGACTTCCTCGCCGGAGACGACGGAGGTGGCGCCCTGCTCGGCGCCGACGAAGTACAGCAGGACCAGCATCAGGATGCCGAAGAAGACCGCCCACGGGGCGATGTCCCTCAGCGGCAGCTTGGCGGGTACGGCGGGGGTGCTGGCGGTCGGCTGAGCGACATGCTGCGCCATGGCAGGAGCCTCCTCTGGGAGTTCGCGTCCCAACTCGGTGGTGCACAGGACGACGTTCCCGGGTCTGACTCGCGATACGCCCCTTTCAGGGGTGCACCGTCCACAGTGGCGCGACCGTGCCGGGTTCCCACCGGCTTCCGTGATGCCGTCGTCGATATCAGCGCGACGGTACCGTCTGTCGCGTGCATGGCCAATACCGGGCCACCTGGCGAGATATGGCTCTCCCTCACCGGGTGACCCGGATCACCGGCCGATCACCGGTCGGCCCCGGCAGCCTCAGGTCGTCTCGCCTCGGCGGCTCCTGAACCACCACACTCCGCCGCCGACCGCGAGCATTCCCGCGCCGATGCCGAGCGGCACCGCGAGGGGCAGGCCGTCGTCGCCGTCCGTGCTGTCGGCGACGGGTTCGGCCGACGGCGTCGCGGCAGTCGGCTCGGCCGAGGGGGCGGCCGTCGTGGGCGTCGCCGGAGGGCTGGGGGTGGCGCTCACGAGCGTCGCGCCGGGAGCGGCGGCCTTCAGGTCGAGACGGGGCGCGGGGTGACCATGGCCGTGGCCGTCGCCGCTCTCCTCGTCCTCGAGCTCGATCCAGCGGTCCACCTTGCCGTCGCTGTAGGACTGAAGCGTCTTGAAGACCAGCGACTTCGCATCCGGCAACTGCCGTACGGTGACGACGTATTCGACGTCCTCCCCCACCGGGAGCTTCGCGCCGGAGACGGTGTAGCCCCGGCTGGTGGGGGCGAACTTCCAGTTGTCGGGGCCCTTCGCGTAGGTGATGTCGGCGGGGGTGAGGCCCTCGGGCAGGATCACCTCCACCTTGGTGATGCCGGCGGAAGCGGACTCCGACTCGGCGGAGAAGGTCAGCTCGACGTTCTGGTCGAGGGCCCGCGCGCCCTCCGCCTCGACCTCGGCATGGGCCGCGGCGGGTCCCGCGGTGGCGACGGCGACCGCCAACGCGACGGCGGTGAGGACGCCGAGACGGCGCACGGTGGGTGCCAAGGTCGGGCGGTGCACTGCGAACTCCTCGTGCCGGCGGCTCAAGAACCGATCAGGGCTGGATTCAAGCTGAATTCAAGCGCACGGCGGGACACTTCGGCCAGGCGGCCACGCACGGGGTCGGCCGGGGCCGACCGGGCTCAGGCCGCCGCCTGCCGTACGACCTCCGCGACCTCGTAGCCCGCCTCGACGATCGCCGCGCGTACGGCGCCGTCGTCGACCGATTCCCCGCGGACGATCACGAGCCCCGCCCGGACGTCGACATCGACCTCAAAGACGCCGGGTACCTCCACGATCTCTTCGGTGACACCCGCGGCACAGTGGCCGCAGCTCATGCCTGACACGGTGAAGATCTTCTCAGCCATGACGGATGCTCCTGTCCTTTGTCGGCCCCGTCGACGGTGCCACCGAGGGCGCCCGGGCCGCCCGGCACGGGGTACGGCCCTGGGCCCCACCGCGTTCAACGGCCTCGCTCGGGACGGCGGAGGCGGATGACGTCCGCGCCCGAGGGAGTCACCTCCCTCGGGCGTCCCGCCGGCGGGGAGAGTCCGGCCCGGTCACGCTTGCGGGGCGGGCACCGGGAAGATCATGCAACTGCTGGTGGCGTGGGCGAGCAGGCGGTCCGTCGCATCGAACAACTGGGCCTGGGCGAGGGCGGTTCGACGGCTCCCGCTGACAACCGTGCCGACGGCCCGCACCGTGCCCGTGTCCACGGTGATCCGCCGCAGGAACTTCACGGTCAGGTCGAGCGAGGTGTACGCCATGCCCTGCGGGAGGGTGGACTGGACGGCGCAGCCCGCCGCCGAGTCGAGCAGGGTCGCGAAGATACCGCCGTGCACACTGCCGATCGGGTTGTAGTGCTCCTCCCCCGGCGTCAGGGAGAAGACGACTCTGCCGGGCTCCACCTCGTCCACGGTCATGTCGACGGTGGCGCTGATGGGCGGCCCCGGCAGCCTCCCCTGCTGCATCGCGCGCAGGAAGTCGAGGCCGGCCATGCTCCCGGCGGCCTCCGCGAGGATCTCGGGATCCTCCCATTGATACGTGCGTGTCCGGCCCACGGCCCAGCACCTTTCCTCTGACTTTTTCGAGCGAAGCTAGCCTCCGACGCATCTGACTGTCAATGACGAAGCCAGGCCCTTACGATGACGGGATGGAGTGGCTTGAGGCGAGCACGGAGAACTGCCCCGTCCAGCGCACACTCGACGTGGTCGGAGAGAAATGGACGTTGCTGATCCTGCGCGACGCCGTCAACGGAGTCCGCCGCTTCGACGACTTCCGCCGCCACATCGGCCTGTCGGAGGCCGTCCTCAGCGACCGTCTCCGAAAGCTGACCTCGGCCGGCATCCTCAAGACCGCGCCCTACCAGGAACCCGGCAGCCGCGTCCGTAACGAGTACCGCCTGACCCGTAAGGGCTGGGACCTGTGGCCGGTCCTGATGGCCCTGACCCAGTGGGGCGAGACGTACGCCCTCGACCCCGAGGGCCCCGTGCTGGACATCCGGCACACCGACTGCGACGCCCCGGTCCGCGTCGTCGTGGAGTGCTCGGCCGAGCACTCCGCCCTCACCCCCCGGGAGGTCACGGCCCGACCGGGACCGGGGACCGGCCGCAGGCCGGGAGCATGACATCACGGACGCCAGGCCACGGACCGGGGTGGGCGGGGGCTCGGGTATCGGTCCCACGGGTGAAGGGAAAGATCCCGTGGTGCGCCATGCCGAGGAGCACAAGCAGGCGACTCGGCAGCGGACCATCGAGCGGGCCGGCCGGCGCTTCAAGCCGGACGGGATCGTCGCCCGTCCGCCCCCCGAGGATCCGCAGTCCGCTCGCGGCGGGGCCATCGGGCTCTTCACCGTGCCGGTCGGCACGCTGCGACTGTCGCGCAACCTCCTCGACCGAGAGTTCGCCGACGATGTCCTCGACCGGGGAACGGCGAACACCCTCGCCTTCCTGCGCCCCCAGCCGTACCGACAGGTCGGTCGACGGCACATGTGACGTCGGTCGAGCCGGGCCCGTCGGTGTGCGCGGTGATCAGTGTCGATCTGTTCCGCGCTGCTTCCGTCCCAAGCCTTGACCCGCTGGGCGAGGCGGCGCAGTCTCCCGTAATGCGCATTAACTAATACGCATTAACGACACGCGTCGGCGGGAGAGAAGTCACTGTGGAACCCAGGAAGCGGCCCGGCCGGACGCCCGCGCCGGCCGGACGAACGGCACGGCCGCGGCAGGCCGAGGTGGCCCGGCTCGCGGGGGTGTCCCAGGCGACCGTGTCCCTGGTGCTCTCCCCGAAGCCCGACGGCAAGGGGCACAGCATCTCCGAGGAGACCCGGCAGCGGGTCCTGGAGGCGGCCCGCAGCCTGGGCTACGTGCCCGACCCGGCCGCCCGGCGGCTGGCCGCCGCCCGCAACAACCTCCTCGGCGTTTTCAGCTTCACCGCCACGTTCCCCACCGATGTGCAGCACTCGTACTACCCCTTCCTGGTCGGCGTGGAGCGCGAGGCGGCGGCGCTCGGCTACGACCTGGTGCTGTTCACCGGGTCGAGCACCGGCGGCGCGGGGGCCGCGGGTCCCGACGCCCTGAGCCGGGTCCGGCTCGCCGACGGCTGTCTGTTCATCGGCCGGCACACACCCCGCGCGGAGCTCAAGCGGCTGGTCGAGGACGGCTTCCCGGTCGTGCACCTGGGCCGCCGCGACGAGTTGGAGGGCGTCGCATGGGTGGGCGCGGACTATGTCGAGGCCACCCGTGACGTCGTGGGTCATCTGGCCGGGTTGGGACATCGGCGGATCGTCCTCGTCCGGGAGGACGACGACGCGCCCGCCTCGGCGGACCGTCAGCGTGGCTTCCTGGAGGGTCTGGAGGCGGCAGGTCTGCCCTCAGGACCCGCGACTGTCTTCCGGTCCGCCGATCCGCCGCGGGACCTCACTCCCGAACGGCTGCGCGCCTGGGCCGACGAAGGGGTGACGGCCTTCGTCGCGGAGGAGACCGACACCGGGGCTGCCTGGCGAGGCCTGCTCGCCGCCGTGCGCGGGGCAGGCCTCGACTGCCCCGCAGAGGTGTCCCTCGCCCTGCTGGGCAGCCCGCCCTCCGATCTGGCGAGCGAGCCCGCACCGACCGGATTCGACATCCCCAGGCCTCAGTTGGGCGCAGCGGCGGTACGTCTGCTGGCCGCGCTCGTCGCGGGCGAGGAGGCACGGGAGCCGCTCGTCGGCTGTGTCTTCCGCCCGGGCCCGACGACCGGCCCGCACCCCCTTCGCACCTGATCCGCCCGCATGTCCGGCCGCATGTCCGGCCGCATGTCCGGCCGCATGTCCGGCCGCAAGGAGAAGCGTGATAGCCGAAGCAGACATCCTCGTCGTGGGCGGCGGCCTCGGTGGCGTGGCAGCCGCGCTCGCCGCCTGCCGGGCGGGACGCAGCGTCGTGCTCACCGAGGAGACGGACTGGGTCGGCGGCCAGCTCACCAGCCAGGCCGTACCGCCCGACGAGCACCCGTGGGTGGAGCGGTTCGGCACGACCGCCTCCTATCGGCGGCTCCGCGAGGAGATCAGGCGTCACTACCGCCACTGGTACCCACTGCGGGCCGAGGCCCTGGCGCTCACCGATCTCAACCCGGGAGCGGGCCGCGTCAGCAAGCTCTGCCATGAACCGAGGGTCGCTCTCGCCGTCCTGGAGAGCATGCTCGCACCCCACCGGTCGGCCGGCCGGCTGACGGTGCTCACCGAGCACCGGCCGATCTCCGCCCAGTCCGACAACGATGTCGTACGGGCGGTGACCCTGAAGGATCTGCGCGACGGGACCCTTCGCACTCTCTCGGCGCGTTACGTCCTGGACGCCACGGAGACGGGCGAGCTCCTGCATCTCGCGGGGGTCGAGCATGCGAACGGGGCCGAGGCCCGCGCCGAGTTCGACGAGCCGCACGCCCCGGACGAGGCCCAGCCCCACAACCAGCAGGGCATCACGGTCTGCTTCGCGCTCTCCCACCACCAAGGCGAGGACCACACGATCGACCGCCCGGAGGACTTCGACTTCTGGCGCGCCTACCAGCCCGCGTTCTGGCCCGGCCCGCTGCTCGGCTTCGAGGCGCCCGACCCGCGCACGCTGGAGCCGGTGGCACGGACCTTCGTACCGAATCCCGATCTCGACCCGCTCGGCGTCTGCGCCGACCAGAGCGCCGATGCCGGCGACAAGGAGCTGTGGGGCTTCCGCCGTGTCCTCGCCCGCAAGCTGCACGTGCCGGGCGCCTTCGACTCCGACATCACCCTCGTCAACTGGCCGCTCAACGACTACTGGCTCAAGCCGTACGTCGGCCAGGAGGCCGAAGCGCTGCGCGAGGCACGGCAGTTGTCGCTGTCGCTGCTGTACTGGCTGCAGACCGAGGCGCCGCGCCCGGACGGCGGCACCGGCTTCCCCGGCCTGCGAATCCGCCCGGACGTGACCGGCACGGCGGACGGTCTGGCCAAGGCGGCGTACGTCCGCGAGTCCCGCCGCGTCAAGGCCGTCACCACGGTCACCGAGCACGATGTGGCGATCGACCTGGTCGGCCCGTACGGCGGCACGCGCCACCGCGACTCGGTGGGCGTCGGCAGCTACCGCATCGATCTGCATCCCTCGACCGGCGGCGACAACTACGTCGACATCGGCTCGGTGCCCTTCGAGATCCCCCTCGGGGCGCTGGTGCCGCGGCGGGTCCGGAACCTGCTGCCCGCGGGCAAGAACATCGGCACCACCCACATCACCAACAGTCGGTGTCCTCGGCGCCCGGGAGGTGATCAGGCGCGGGGCCTGCGTCGAGGGCACGACCCGCCGGTCGAGCGCCGCCGTGAGGTCGCGAGCATCAGTTGCCGCCTCCCTCGCAGGGCTACACCGTGCACTCCACGAGTTCCCTCCACAGCTCGAGTTTGGGCGCCTCCGCCTTGTAGGAGTTGCCCGAGCGGCCGTGCTCGGGATGCAGCGCCCTGTACTGCGTCACCAGCGATCCCGCTGCCTCAAGCGTGCGGCGGGGCAGGTCGCCCTCGATGGCCCGATCCCAGGGGTAGGACGACTCTGCGTGCAGCGCCGACAGGGGCAGCGAGCGGCAGGCCTTCCAGCAGATGAGTTCCGGCGCGTACTCGATCAGGTGGCCGTGGCCCTGCCGGGACTTCTTCGGCACCTTGTCCAGCGCCGAGCGGGCCGTTCGCCATGCCTCGACAGCGCGCATCACGCCCACGGGGCTCATCCGCCCGTGGAAAAGGCTCCGGTACACCCCGGAGTTACGGTCACTCCACAGAGATTCCTGCCCTGCCGGGGTGGCGGCCAGGTGCGCCGCGACCGGGTGCGGATCGTCCGACACACAAGCCAGGGCGGATGTCACATCGGCCATGGAGAAACGCATTCCGTGAGGTCCCGCGGTCACGCCCCGGCGGGGATCGAAGTCGCCCTTCTCCCAGTCGGCATCCATCAGGCGGACGATGTTCGCACACCGGATCAAGCGATCCTGAGCCGTCGACGCGTTGACGCAGCGATCCGCGAAGTCCTGGGTGCGACGGGCTCGGGCCCGCTCATCGCCGCAACGGATCTCCAGACGGACGACGGCCCGCCGCAAGTGCTCGAGCGGCAGGCGGTCCCTCAGATCGGCGATGACCCTGAGCCGCTGGAGGCCGTCGATGCACTCGAGTCCGACGACGAAGAGGGTGTCGGCGAACGGCCGCGGACCGGGCCGGACCTCAACTGCCGCCGCGCCCAGCACGATCTGCCCCACGGCGCCGAAGTCCTCGGGCCGTTCCTCGAGCATCCGGGCCAGTTCCACGTTGGCCTCGGTCTCTCCGAGATAGCCGCGTTTGGCCGAGAGTCGGCGCGGCGCATCGACGGAGGCAGCGAGTGCGTCGAGGTCGGCCGCGGTGACATCCACGGCCCAACCACGGGTGAGCTGGGCGACTTGCAGGGGTCGAAGGCTGAAAGCCGGGTCAGCTACGAGCAGGCGTTCGACGGGCGAGTAGATCGTGTGCACGACTGCTCAACGCATGAGTTCGCTGAGCGTGACGGCCCACGGCCGAGTAGTTGCGGTGTTCCGGGGGCCCGCCCCGGGCATCTTCGGTACGGTCGCCCTCCGCTCCACACAGGGGGGTGGAAGGGGGAGTGCGCATGCGGACTGCGGTGCGGATATGGGTGGTCGCGGGCGGGAGCCTCGTCCTGGCGGCCTGGACCGCGGCGGCCTTGCTGAGCAGGGCATCGGTTCTGGTCGTCGTCCTGCCGTCGGTGGCGGCGCTCTGGCTGCTGCTCCTCCTCGACAGCGGATATCTGATCGGTCGGCAGTGGGCACACCGTCGCCGGCGCCGGGTCGGACAGCCACGGCGTGAGGCATGGACCCCCGCTCCGGAGACACGCCGTCCGATCGACTACCCGAACGTCCTCCCCCGCCCGCCGGGCGACACCCCGGTGGACCGGCAGGGGCGGTTCCGGGCGACCGGGATCCGTCTCGCCGCTCTGCCCGCGCTCGCGGTGATGTGTCTGACCGTCCAAACCGTGTTCCTGGAGCAGGGCGGGGACCTGGGCCTCGGCTTCGTCCTTGCCGAGTGCCTGCTTCTGGTCTCCATGGTCTGGACGGTGTGGACCAGTCAGGAGCCGTCCCAGCCATGGGTCACCAGCCGGGTCAGGGCAGAACTCTTCCGCCGTGAGATGTTCCTCCTCCTCGCGTCGGTCGGCCCCTATCTCGGGCGGACCGAAGAGGAAGCCGGGCAGGTCCGCGATGCCCGGCTGAGCCTGCTCACCGCCGCGGGCCCCGCCGAACTGGGCACGTTCGCCCGCCTGTGCGACCGGGCTTCGGACGGCACGGAGCGGCACTGGCAGGACGCGGTCTGGCAGTACCGGGAAGAGGGCGTGCCCCCCGCCGACGCCGAGACCGCGGAGCGGATGCGCACCTATCTCGACCACCGCGTCAGGCGGCAGAGTCTGTTCTTCGAACTGGCCGCCGGTACCTGCGAACGTACCGAGGACGGGCTCGGCAGGACGGCCAAGGGCGCGGTCCTGGCGGCGGTCGCCGTCGCCGTCGCCTACGCCGTTCTCCTCCACGCGGGCCGGGGCGAGGACGGGCCGTCGGGGACCTCGGCCGTCATCGCCCTGCTCGCCGCGAGTCTCCCGCCCCTGTGCAACATGGCCCTGGCGGTACAGAACCTGTTCGCTTCGCAGCGACTGGCCGCGTCGTACCGGGAGGCCCGCCAGGAGCTGCTCGGGCACGAGAACACGCTGCGCCGTCTGCTCGCCGAACCGGCCGGCGCGGAATCCGCCGCCTCGTTCCGTTCGCTGGTCGTCCGGGTCGAGTCGACCCTCACCGAAGAACTCCGCCGCTGGCGCATCATCGTCGCCAAGACCGAATTCGAGGCGGGTTTGTGAGACTTGCCCGCACTGTCGCTGACGATGGATCACAATCTGCTCTGTGGGGGACGTGTTCATCAGTCACAGCGCCCGGGGCGACGCGTTCGCCGTGGCCGTTCTCGAGAAGATCGAGGAGGGTCTCCGGGGAAGGGGCCACACCCCGCTCGTGGACCAGTCGGGCATCGAACCGGGCGACGAGTGGCGGCCCGAGCTCATCGACTGGCTCGCCCGCTGCGACGCCGCAGTCGTCCTGATCAACACGGCGGCCCTGCGCTCCGACTGGGTGCGGCGCGAGGTCAACATCCTCATCTGGCGCAAAGCGCTCGGCGCGCCCCTGCTCGTCGTCCCCGTCCTGCTGGACGGCCTCACGACCGGAGCCGTGAAGAAGGCGGGCCTGGAGGAACTCCGGCCGATCCAGTTCGCGCGTACCGCACAAGGCGCCGAGCCGGATGCGAAGAACCTCGCCGACCAGGTCCTGGGACGTTTCGCCGAGCTGCCCGGGGCGGCCACCGGAAACGACCCGATGAGTCTCTGGCTCGGGCAGCTGGCCCTCTATCTGTCCGAGGCCCGCAAGCAGCCGAGTCTGCTCATCGACGCCGCGCGCGAACTCAACGTCGAGCAGGGCTCCCTCCCGCAGGTCACCGCCCCACAGGGCGGCTGTCTCTTCCTCGCCCACCAGTTCCTCGTGGCCCCTCCCGAACGGATGGAGAAGGCCCTGCACATCCTTGCCCCGTCCCTTCAGGACCAGACCATCCGTCGGCTGACGGGGGCGCTGACCGCCACATGGGTCGACGAGGAAGCCGCCTGCGGTGTGCTCCCGGCCCCCGAGAAGCCGCCGCAGGCGATGACCCTCCTGCTCAACGCCTTTGCGCACGGCACAGCCGAGCAGTACATACGCCGCGCCACGTGCAGTGCCACCCATGGCTTCGAGACGAAGTCGATCGGCAGCCTGCCCACAGGCGAGGACCGGGTCGGAGAGCGGTTCCGCACCTGGGAGGACGCGGTGTGGAAGGAGTTCTTCGACGCCGACACCATGGAGGAGAGGATGTTCCCGAACGACCTCTCCACCCGGACCCACTACCTCGTCATCAACGAATTCCGCCCGCCCGACGCCGAATTCGCCGAAGCCGTCAACCTGCTCCACCGCGCCTTCTCCTGGCTGATCGTCCTGGTGACCACCGGCAGCACGACACCCGACGAGCAGGTCCAGAACGCCTTCAGCAACGCGGTTCTGCTGGAGCCCCCGCTCACCGCGGAGGTCGAGAAGACGGCGAAGCTCCGCAGCAGACGCCTCAGAGAACTGCCCGACCGCCTCGCCGGCACGTACTAGGAGCTCTCGTGACCCGATTCGTCTCCCCCGGGCCAGATCCGCGCGACGGCACGATCTACGACCTGTCGCGGGAACTCCAGCTCGCGATCGACGTCGCGCTGGCCACCGACCGGCCGCTGCTGCTGAGCGGAGAGCCGGGATCGGGCAAGTCCTCCTTGGCACCGTTCTACGCACGCGAAAACCACCTGCGGTACTACGAGCACGTCGTCACCTCCCGGACCCAGGCCACGGACCTGCTGTGGACGTTCGACAGTGTGCGCAGGCTGGGGGACGCCCAGGTGCACCGCGGCCGGCTGAACGACGGCGCCTACGTCAACCCCGGTGTCCTGTGGTGGTCACTCGCCCCCGAGTCCGCCCGCACCCGTGGGGGCCTGCTCCCGGACGTGCACCGGCGTGATCCGCTGGACCGGTTCCATCAGGAACGCTGGACGACGCGTGCGGTCGTCCTCATCGACGAGATCGACAAGGCCGACCCGGACGTCCCGAACAGTCTGCTCGTACCGCTGGGCTCGCAGGAGTTCACCATCGCCGAGACCGGAACGCCCGTCCGGCGCGAGTCAGGTGTCGACGCCCCACTGATCGTCATCACCACCAACGGGGAGCGGCAGCTGCCGCAGGCGTTCCTGCGACGCTGTGTCACGTTCACCCTGCCCGGCCCCACTCGCGAGAGCCTGCTGCGGATCGCAAGGCTGCATCTGGGACACGAGGTCGTGCCCCTGGACGACGAGACGCTCGATCTCGTCGCCGCCCTCGCCGATGAGCTCATCGAGGTGAGGGAGAGCGGGAATCTCGGACGGGAGCGGCTGCCCAGTACCGCCGAGTACCTGGACGCCCTGCGCGCCTGCCTCGCGCTGACCGTCCGTCCAGGACACCCGCAGTGGCCCCTCGTCCGCAGCCTGACCCTGGCCAAGTCCCCCCAGCAGGAGGGGTGAGGCGATGCGTTCGCAAGTATGGGTCGGCGACGCCGTCCGCGCCCTGGCGCTCGCGCGGACCGAGAGCGAGCAGGCACAGGTGCTGGAGATGCTGGGGTTCGCCCCCGGCGTCGTGCTGCCCGCCGATCGTGGCGCCCCGTTCCCCGGCCCCGTCGGTCCGCAGGCTTCGGCCGAAGCCCCGCACCGGCAGCAGGATCCGGAACCCGAGCACGACCTCCCGCCGAGACTCCCTGCCGAAGACCGGGAACCGGGCGTCGACGCGGCCGACGAACTGCCGTTGCTCCGTCCGGTCCGGGTCGAGGCCGTGCCCACGCCGGGTGAGACGGTGGAACCACTCGCGAGGCCGGCGTCCGAGCGGGCCCCGCTCCCGCATCTGCCGCTGCTCGTTCCCGCCTGGACCAGCGCTATCGTCAGGTCCCTGATCTCCCGGCGGGTGCCCGAGGGCACCGTGGACATCCCGTCGCTCATCGACACGCTCGCCCATGGCCGCCCGGTCGGGCGGCTACCCCGCATGCCCGTGCCCACGATGCGGTACGGAGTCCAGGTTCTGGTCGACCGAGGTGCCGGGATGCAGCCCTTCCGGCGCGACCAGAATCAACTCCTCGAACGTGTATGCGCCGTGGTCGGCCCGCATCTGGTCGAGGTGGGCTACTTCTCGGGTGTCCCCCAGCGCGGTACCGGGCCCGGCGCCCGGTGGACGCGCACCGCCTACACTCCCCCCGAGTCGGGCAGGCCCGTCCTGCTGCTGTCGGACCTCGGTCTGGGCGGACCGCCGGACGACCCCGCGCGCGGCACACGGGAGGACTGGGAGCACTTCGTCGGTCTTGTCACCCGGGCAGGATGCGGTGTCGTCGCGCTGTGCCCCTACCCGCCGGGGCGGTGGCCTCGATGGATGACGGGCTTGCTGCCGCTGTTCAGCTGGGACCGCACGACCACCGCGGGCCGGGCCTCGGTGAGGCTGCCGTGACCGGACTGCCACGAGAACCGTCGCGAGAGCTGCCGCAGGCGCCACCGCCCGGTGCGATGGAACTGGCCACGGTGCTGAGCATCGCCACCCGCATCGAGCCCGAGCTGATCCGCGCGGTCAGGCTGCGGCTGCTGCCTCATCTGGACGTCGGCGCCGAAGCCGATCTCTGGTTCTGCGACTGGGTGGGCGCCCGCACACCGGAGGCGATCGCGCTGCTCCCGGACTGCCTGCCCTTTCTGCGTGCGGGTCTCGTGGACCGGCTGGAGAGCGAACCGCGGCTCGGCGAGGTCATGGACATCGTCACCGAGCTCCACCGCGGACTGTCGCCCGCACTGCTTCTGGAGGAGCAGGTCACGTGGGACAGCCTCAGCGGTGATGTCGAAGGCGCGACCCGGAACCTCAACCGTGCCCTGCACTCCCTGGTCCGGGAGAACCGGTCCGGTCTGGCGGGCTGGTTCGCCGAAGCGGCGCGGCGGCTGCCCTCCGAGGCCCTGTCCACCGCCACCGCGTGGAGCCTCGCCAACGCGGCCCGCCCGCACGTTCCGTCCCTCGGCCCCGGTGCTGTTCCCGAACTCACCCTCACCACAGTGTCGTCCATCGCCGCGGTCGTCGGGCAAGCCCCGCTCGGCGTCCTGCGCGAAGGGAGGGCGCTGCTGCTGGGGAAGGTCCGGGGCAGGGACGCAGCGGCCGTCCTCGTCCCCGACACCTCTCCGCGGGTGGTCGAGGTCACCTCGGGCGCCACGGTGCGCACCGCACGGGTCGACGCGGCCGAGGTAGTCCGCCTCGATGTGGGAACCGGGCCGGTCGAGCTGCGCACCGGTGCGGGTCACGTGTACGTCATCGACGCACCGGCCCCGGCCACGCCACCGTCGGCGGTGACTCCGTACGAGACGCTGATCGAGCTGGTCGGGCCCGGGGTGGAGCCGGAGCTCGTGGCGCGGCTGGCCCAGGCGATCCGGGAACTGCTCGACGAGTCCCGCCGTGCGGACGACCCCGAAGCCCTCCGCAAGGCCCTCGCACTCACCGAGCGGGTGCTCGACGCCGGATACGACCCGCGGGACTTCCCCGGCCTCGGCTGCGAGGCCGCGGAAACGCTCTGTCTCCACGGACTTCGCCTCGGCTCGACGGAGTCGCTCGAACGAGCCGTCCGCGTCGCCGAGCGCATGACCGATGTCCCGTTTTCGGAGCTGAGCACGCGGGCCGGCGCCGTTCTCGGCGCCGCCCAGCGCGAACTCTTCTGCCACACAGGGGACATCTCCCAGCTGCACAGGGCGCTGGGCATTCTCGTGTCCAAGTCGGACCGACCGCTGGGCGGCCCGGCCGCAGGCGGGCGGCTCATCTCGGAACTTCTGCGCACCTATGTCGTCGCCCATGAGAACCAGCCGCGTGCCAACGATCTGGGTCGGGCTCTGGAACTCACGGATTCGGTGGTCGCAACCTCCGTCGACCAGCAGGGCTTCGCGCTGCCGCGCGCCCGGCTCCTCCTCGCCCGCTACGAGACGACAGGAGACCCGGCCGATCTCGACCGGGCCGAGCGCTTGGCGGAGCTCGCCGCGACGGCCCAGGAGCCTCGATCCGTACAGGCCGAGTGGGCCGGCGTGCTCGCCTCGGTGCACATGGCCCGCTTCTGGTGGGACGGCTCTGAGGGCGCTCTCCACGCGGCGCTGAGGCAGTCCCGTTCGGCCGTCAAGCTCAGCCCTGACTCCGACAAGCTGCTCCGTGCCCGGCTGCGGCACGCGCTGAGCGACGTCCTGCGGGTACGGTCCGCCGTACTGTCGGAGGCGGCGGATCTCGACGAGGCGATCGCCCTCGCCGAACAGGCGGCCCAGTCCCTTCCCGTGAGGTCCGTCTGGAGGATGGCGGCGCTCACCGGCCTGAGCCGATGCCTGCTCGACAGTTTCCGCCGGACCGGGGCTGTGTCCGCACTCGACAGCGCCGTCGAAGCCACCCGGGACGTCGTCTCCCGCTCGCGGCATGCCCCGGAGCTGCCCTACCAGTACACCGCGCTCGTCCAGCAAGGCGAATGCCTCGTCCTGAGATACCGGGAGACCGGGGACAGCCAGTCGCTGCGGCAGGCCATCCAGAACTTCAGGGCGACCAAGGCGGATCCCTTCGCCCTCAGCCCGGCGAACCAGGCCGCCCGGACCGCCGTCTACGCCTCCGCCCTGCTCGAACTGCACGCGCTCGACTCGTCACCCACGCAGACGGATCTCAGCAGTGCCCTGGAGGAGTTGCACTCACTGCTGCCGCACGACGACCTCGACCGTCAAGACGCCGATTCGGAGGCGGTGTCCGTCGTCCTGGCCCGCGCCGCGTTCCTCTCTCGCCCGCCGCGTTCCTCGGCCACGTCCCTGCATCAAGCGGCCGGCAGAGCCCGAGACGTCGTCTTCAGCCGGGTTGCCCTGCCGCTCCAGCGTCTCCGAGCAGGACTCCTCTGGGGAAGCCTGGCGATGCGCCTCGGCCGGTGGGAGGACGTCGTGCAGAGCCACGCGGCCGTCACCCGCCATGTTCCACTGGTGCTGCTGACCTCCGGCCGTGAGCAGGCGGACATCATGGGGGCATGGGAGGAGCGGAGCAGGGAGGCCGCCGCCTACGCGATCGAGGTGGGGGCACCGGAACGCGCGCTCGAATTCATCGAACAGCGCAGTGTCCTGCTGTCGGCCTGGCATCAGGGCTCCCGCGCGGAGGTGGACAGGCTCAGGGCAGCCGCGCCCGGTCTCGACGCGGAACTGCGCCGGCTGTGGGCGTTCCTCCATCTCACTCCCAAGCCGATCGCATCGCGGATGCACCGGCGACAAGACCCGGTTCAAGCCCGGCTGGACGAGCTCGTCGAAGCGATGCGCGCCATTCCCGGGTTCGAGAGCTTCCTCGCCCCCGAACCCGCCGACCGGTTGGCGGTCGCTGCGAGCGAAGGTCCCGTCGTCGTGCTCAGCGCCGCCGCCCGCCGCTGCGACGCGCTGCTCGTGACCCGCCAGGGGGTGTCGGCGCTCCCGCTGCGCGAGGTCGGCCTGGCCGACCTGACGGACCAGGCCGGCAGATACCGGGACGCGATGGGCAGCGGCCCCGTGCCGCTGGACGGCCAGGTGGTCTGGTCCGTACTCGACTGGCTGCGCGAAAGCACGGTGGGGCCGGTCCTCTCCCATCTCGGGCTGACCCACCGCACCGACCGGGACGTTCCGACCCCCGCCACAGGGAATGTGGGGCCCGACAGAGACCCGTCCGACGTACTGCCACGCGTGTGGTGGTGTCCCACCGGCCCGTTCACGAGGCTGCCCCTCCACCTGGCGGGACAGCCACGGAACATCGCCATGGACTACGCGGTTCACTCCTACACCTCCAGCCTTCAGGCGCTGACGACCGCACGACATCGCGAGAGACACCCGGGCCGAAAGGACGACCAGCGCATCCTCATGGTCCTCGCAGACGACCTGCCGAACGGAACGAGGGAGATCGCCGGAATCCACCGGCTTGTCCCGCAGGCCAGCATCCTGCGGGGCGCGCAGGCCACGGGCGCGAACGTCACCGCGCGTCTCGCCGACCATCCCTTCTTCCACTTCGTCGGCCGCACTCGTCTCCAAGACGGCGTCCCCCAGCTGCGGTTCAGTGCCGATGACGGCCTCGGGGAGCAGCGTCTTGCGCTGCGTTCCGGCACCGCCGGAGCATTGGCCTATCTCTCGATCCGCGAGACGGACGGCGGTGATCGGGACTTCGAAAGCGATGGCTGGACCGTGGCCGGCAGCTTCCAGGCCGCCGGCTTCAACCACGTGATCGGGCTGCCGGGATGGGGGGCGGACGCGGCCGCCGCGGATCTCGCGGAGATCGTGTACACCCTGCTTCTGGCCCCCGACGGACTGGTTCGCCCGGAGCGTTCGGCTCACGCACTGCATCGCGCCGTGCGGGCGGCGATCGCGGATTCCTCCGACCAAGGACTCGCCTTGGCGACGGTCGTGCACCTGGGCCCTTGATCCTCCGGCTGCTTTCTTGTCGTGTCCTCGCGACGGCGGCGGTGTATCACCTGTGCCGGGTGAGGTCCTGGGGCGGGGTCGGGCGGAGCATCGCGGGGAGCGGGCGCAGTCGGCCCGTCCCAGGCCACGCCGGGGAGAGCAGCCCATGCACTACGAGATCCGCGTCGACGGACAGCTGTCGGAGACGCTGAAACGCGCGTTCCCGGAGCTGGAGCAGGTGGTGATGTCCGGTCAGACCGTGCTGTTCGGTTCCGTCGTCGACGAGGCGCACCTGTACGAACTTCTGGACCGCTGCCAGAACCTGGGCCTGCGGCTCATGGAGATGCGTCGGCTGCCGGAGTGAGCGGTCCGAGCGGCGGGGCCGTTCACCCCCGGCGGGTGACGCGGTGGTGGGCGGCGGGCGGCACACTGGTCCGGTCAGGTCACCGCACACCGCCCCGTCGGCGGTACGGACCCGGCCCGCCGGACCGTGCGAGGAGGAGCCATGACCGTTTCGCATGGTCCGGCACCGCGTTCCGGGCCGGAGCGGGAACCCGGCGGGGCGGCCCCGGGAGCGGCGGGGGACGCAGCCGACGTCCTGGCCGCCCTGGGGCGTTCGTGGACGTGGATCCTCGGTTCCGCCGTCGTCACGCTCGTCCCCGGCATCCTGGTGCTGGTCTGGCCGGAGGAGACGCTGCACGTCCTGGCGGTCCTCATCGGCCTGTATCTGCTGGTGACCGGGCTGTTCCGGTTCGTCTCCCTCTTCGCCCTGTTCGCCCGCGAGGACCACGGTGGACGGGTGACCGGGCTCCTCCTGGCCGTGCTGTACGTCCTCGCCGGGGTGCTGTGCCTGCGCAACCCGCTCCAGACGATCGCCGCGCTCTCGCTGATCGTCGGCGTGCTGTGGCTGGTGTCCGGCATCCTCACGCTCTACACGGCCATCGCCGCCAGGGATCTGCCCCACCGCGGGTTCGTCCTCGCCGTCGCGGTGCTGGGCATCGTCGCGGGGATCGTCGTGCTGGCCCTGCCGACCGAGTCGGCGCGGGCGCTGACGCGGCTGCTCGGTCTGTGGCTCGTGCTGCTCGGTCTGGGCGAGGCGGCGGTCGCCCTCGCCTGGCGGGCCGCGCTGCGCCGGGCGGGGGTCGCCGGTCCGCACGGTGGAGGCGACGCCGGCTCACACGCCTGAGACACCCGCGAGGCGACATGGCTTCGGGCCCCCAGGCCTGGGAGGGCGTCAAGCGCCGGGGGCAGTCGGCCGTCGTGATCATGCTCACCGGGGAGCGGGCGGGCGCGCTCCGGGCCTCCGGCGGCTCGGTCGAGCCGGGCCTCGGGACGGTCGTCGAACAGGTGCGGCAGCGCCGCGTGGACCAGGGCTTCGAGAAGGCCGTCGCGATCCCGGACGGCGACCGCACGGTCACGCTGAGCCGGACCGTCCAGACGGTGACGTCCACAGCCGTGGAGCGCAGCCTGTCGTAGTTCCGCGCACTCGGACCGGCGATCGCCGCGACCGGCTGGTACCGAGCGGTCGCCACCGCGCCGTACGGTCGCGGCCGGCGGCAGGGCGGCGAACCGCCCGACCTCACCCTCGGCGGGTGAGGCACCCGCCGATTGCCGTGTGCACGCTGAAGACGGCACGGAACGGGCGCTCGCCCGGGACGGACTTTCGGGCGCAGGCCCGGAACGGAGGACTGAGATGACCGGAGAGCTGAGCGGGCAGACGTATCTCGCGTACGACTTTCCACTGCTGGGCGCCTTCTGGACGATGCTGGTGTTCTTCCTGTGGATCATGTGGTTCGTGCTGCTGTTCCGGGTCATCGTCGACGTCTTCCGCGACGACGACCTCAGCGGCTGGGCCAAGGCCGGCTGGCTGGTGTTCTGCATCTGCCTGCCGTTCCTGGGCGTGTTCGTCTATGTGATCGCCCGGGGGAAGAACATGGGCCACCGCGAGATCGCGCAGGCACAGGCGCAGCAGAAGCAGTTCGACGACTACGTCCGGGAGACCGCGAAGGGGTCCGGCGGTCCGTCCAGCAGTGTGGACGAGCTCGCCAGGCTGTCCGAGATCAAGGCCCACGGCGACATCACGGAGGAGGAGTTCCAGCGGGCCAAGGAGCTGGTCCTGAGCGACTACGGCCCCTCGGTACGCCACTGAGCAGGCCGTCCCACGACACCGAGGACAGCGAATCGAGGCAAGGCCATGACTGTATCGCCCACCCCTCACGCACACACCGACTCGCACGCCGCCAAGCGGCACTGGGCCGAGGGCCTGACGGTCTTCGCGGCCGTCACGCTCATGATCGCCGGGGTGCTGGACATCTTCCGCGGGATCATGGGGATCGCCGAGGACGACGTCTTCGTCACGACGCCCAGTTACGTCTTCCAGTTCGACCTCACCGGCTGGGGCTGGCTCCATCTGGCCCTGGGCGCGGTCGCGGTGATCGTCAGCCTGGGGCTGTTCCAGTCCGCGCTGTGGGCTCGCGTCTCCGGCGTGGCGATAGCCGCGCTCATCATCATCGCCAACTTCCTCTCCCTGCCGTACTACCCGCTGTGGTCGGTCGTGATGATCGCCTTCTCCGGGTTCGTCATCTGGGCACTGTGCGTGGCTCGCCCCGACTCCCTCGGCGGCGAGGGCGCCAGGTGAAGAAGGTTCGCGGGAGGCGCCCGAGGGTCTCCCGGCCGACCCGTACGCGGCCCGGCATCCGTCGGTGGCCGGGAAGAAGCGCCGCTAGTGCCGCGGCAGGCAACGTTCGCCCCGTCGCGACGCCCGGCACGCACTCTCGCCGCACCGGCCGAAAGCCCAAGTACGTCCAGTACGAGGACTTCCGGCCGGCACACCGAGAGCACGCACCGGACGCCGCTCCTTGACGGGCAAACGTTGCCTGCCGCGGCACTAGGCACCTCTGAAGGGACCTGACCGGGCAGGATCGGAGGCAGGGCGATTCCGCGTTCACCGCCACGTTCGACAGCAGGCGACTGAACCGGGGTGCCCTGGCCCGACTCGTCCTCGGGGTGGCGGTGACCTGGCTGAACGGCTTCCGCCTCGTCCTCGGGACGACCGAGATCGACGCGAGGCGGTTCGGCCGGGCGCTGCTGACCGCCGTCGTACTCCTGTGCGTAGGGGAACGGGGCAAGTCGCTGGCCAGGCGGTCGCGGCAGGCCGTACGGTCGGGGGCGGCCGGCCGGTCGGCGGCGGCGGAGTGGTCAGGGGAGGCCGGGTGAGCATGAGTGCCGGATGAGTCGGGGGGCGAGCACGCGGCGCTGTCCCTGCTCCGGGCGGTCCCCGGGATCCGTGCCCTCTCGTCGTACCGGCGCGAGTGGCTGGTCAAGGACCTGGTCGCGGGGGTCGTCCTGACCACGCTGCTGGTGCCCCAGGGCATGGCGTACGCCGAGTTGGCGGGTCTGCCGGCCATCACCGGCCTGTACACGACGATCCTCTGTCTGCTCGGCTACGCCGTGTGCGGGCCGTCGCGCATCCTGGTGCTGGGCCCCGACTCCTCGCTGGGGCCGATGATCGCCGCCACCGTGCTTCCCCTGGTGGCGGCGGACGGGGATCCCGACCGGGCGATCGCCCTGGCCTCGGTGCTCGCGGTCATGGTGGCGGCGATCATGATCCTGGCCTCGGTGGCGAAGCTCGGCTTCATCGCCGACCTGATCTCCAAACCGACGATGATCGGCTACATGAACGGCCTGGCCCTCACCATCCTCATCGGCCAGTTGCCCAAACTCCTCGGATTCAAGGTCGACGCGGACAACCTGATCGGGGAGTGCGTCGGCCTCGTGCAGAAGCTCGCCGACGGGGCCACGGTGCCGGCCGCCGCCACGGTCGGCGGCTGCGGGATCCTCCTGGTCCTGGTACTCCAGCGGTGGCTGCCCAAGGTCCCCGCGGTGCTCGTCATGGTGGTCCTGGCGATCGCCGCGACCGCGGTCTTCGATCTGGGCGAGCACGGCGTCGACCTGGTCGGCGAACTGCCCGAGGGCTTCCCGCCGTTCACGATCCCCGACGTCCGCCTCGCCGATCTCGCGCCGCTGTTCGGCGGTGCGCTGGGCATCGCGCTGGTGTCACTGGCCGACACGATCTCCAACGCGTCGGCGTTCGCCGCCCGCAGCGGGCGGGAGGTGCGCGGCAACCAGGAGATGACCGCGGTCGGCGTGGCGAACCTCGCGGCCGGCCTGTTCCAGGGCTTCCCGGTCAGCGCCAGCGGATCCCGCACGGCGGTGGCGGAGCGGGCGGGGGCCAGGAGCCAACTCACCGGAGTCGTCGGGGCCGCGCTCGTCATCGTCATGCTGGTGCTGGCGCCGGGCATGTTCCGCAACCTCCCCCAGCCCGCTCTCGCCGCCGTCGTCATCACCGCCTCGCTGTCCCTGGCCGACCTGCCGGGGACGGTTCGGCTGTGGCGGCAGCGCCGGGCGGAGTTCCTGCTGTCGGTCGCCGCGTTCCTGGGCGTGGCCCTGCTCGGCGTCCTGGAGGGGATCGCCATCGCCGTGGCCCTGTCCGTCCTCAACGTGTTCCGGCGCGCCTGGTGGCCGTACAACACCGTGCTGGGACGGGTGAAGGGCCTGGAGGGCTACCACGACATCCGTTCCTACCCGCACGCCGAGCAACTGCCGGGCCTGGTGATCCACCGGTTCGACGGCCCGCTCTTCTTCGCCAACGCCAAGGCGTTCCGCGACGGGATCAGACGGCTGGCGCGCACGGAGCCGAGGCCGCGCTGGATCGTGATCGCGGCGGAGCCGATGACCGACGTCGACACGACCGCGGCGGACGTTCTGGAGGAACTCGACCTGGAACTCAACGCCGCACACGTCCACCTCGTGTTCGCCGAACTGAAGGACCCCGTGCGCCGCAAGATCGAACGGTACGAACTCACCCGCACCATCGACCCAAGCCATTTCTTCCCCACCGTGGAGGCCGCCGTCGCCGCCTTCCGGAAGCTCTCGGACACGGACCGGTCGGCCTGAGCCGGGTGGCGAGCCGGCCCGTCTCGTACTCCTCGGTACAGCGGCCGAGGCGCGTCGCGGGTGCGCAGGCCGACGCCGGAAAGTACGGTGGCGTCCAGGTGTTCGACCTTGGACCGTTGGAGGCGGCATGGCCGGCAAGGACGCGGCGAAGCTGCCGCGCAAGGTGTACGAGAGCGAACTGCTGCGCCTCCAGACGGAGTTGGTGAAGCTGCAGGAGTGGGTCCGGGCGACGGGCGCCCGGCTGGTGGTGGTCTTCGAGGGGCGGGACGCGGCGGGCAAGGGCGGCACCATCAAGCGGGTCTCCGAGCATCTCAACCCGCGCGTGGCACGGATCGCGGCACTGCCGAAGCCGACCGAGCGGGAACGTACGCAGTGGTACTTCCAGCGGTACGTCGAGCAGTTGCCGGCGGCCGGGGAGATCGTGCTGTTCGACCGGTCCTGGTACAACCGGGCCGGGGTCGAGCATGTGATGGGCTTCTGCACGAAGGAGGAGCACCAGCTGTTCCTGCGGCAGTGCCCGATCTTCGAGCGGATGCTGGTGGAGGACGGGATCCTGTTGCGCAAGTACTGGTTCTCGGTGAGCGACACCGAGCAGCAGGAACGCTTCCGCCGCAGGCTGGAGGACCCGCTGCGGCGCTGGAAGCTGTCGCCGATGGACCTGGAGTCGATCACCCGCTGGGAGGCCTACTCCCGGGCGAAGGACGAGATGCTGGTCCACACCGATGTCTCCGAGGCGCCCTGGTACGTGGTCGAGAGCGACGACAAGCGCCGGGCGCGGTTGAACACGATCGCCCACCTGCTGGGCTCGCTGCCGTACCTCGACGTTCCCCCGCCCGTTCTCGAACTGCCGAAGCGTCCGGCGTCGACCGGCTACGAACGTCCGCCGCGCGATCTGCAGACCTACGTCCCCGACCACGCGGCGAGCCTCTGAGCAGCCGAAGCACGAGGGGGCTGGTGCTCGGCCGTGGTCAGGTCATGGTTTCCTGTGGATCATGAGGCCGGACGACGGAGGGCCGCACATGTCCCAGCACTCGGGCAGACAGGTCTCGGGGTGGCGCCGGGTGGCGCCCGGGCTCGACGCGCTCCTGGGCTACCGGCGTTCGTGGCTCACGGGCGACCTGCTGGCCGGCCTGACCGTGGCCGCGTATCTCGTACCGCAGGTCATGGCCTACGCCGGGGTGGCCGGGCTGCCGCCGGTCGCCGGACTGTGGGCGATCCTCCCGGCGCTGGCGCTGTACGCGCTGTTCGGTTCCTCGCGGCTGCTGTCGGTCGGCCCCGAGTCCACGACCGCCCTCATGACGGCCACCGTGGTCGCGCCGCTCGCCGCAGGCGATCCCGGGCGTTACGCGTCGCTGGCGGCGGCCCTCGCCGTCACGGTCGGGCTGCTGTGCCTGGTCGCCCGGGCGGTACGGCTGGGCTTCCTCGCGGACCTGCTCTCCCGACCCGTCCTGATCGGCTATCTCGCGGGCGTGGCGTTCATCATGGTGATGGACCAACTGCCCAAACTCACCGGCGTGGAGAAGTCCGGCTCGGAGTTCTTCCCCGAACTGTGGTCCTTCGTCACTCACCTGCCGGACGCGCATCCGGCCACCGTCGTGTTCTCCGCGACCGCCCTCGTCTTCCTCTTCCTCGTCGCCCGTCACGTGCGCGTGGTGCCCGGCCCGCTGGTGACGGTCGTCCTCGCCACCGCCGCCGTCGTGGCCTTCGACCTCGACAGCCGGTACGGGCTCAAGGTGATCGGCGACGTCCCCTCCGGCCTGCCGGGGCTCGCCGTCCCGGATCTGAGCGAGCTGCCGCGGCTCGTCCTGCCCGCGCTCGGTGTGCTGCTGGTCGCCTACACCGACTTCATCCTCACCGCGCGGGCGTTCACCGCCCCCGACGACGACGGCACCGGCCTCGACGCCGACCAGGAGTTCCTCGCCCTGGGCGCGGCCAACCTCGGCGCCGGGGCGCTGCACGGCTTCCCGGTGAGCAGCAGCGCCAGCCGCACCGCGCTCGCCGCCTCCGCGGGCGCCCGCAGCCAGGGGTACTCGCTGGTGGCGGGGACGGTGGTGCTGGGCGTGCTGCTCTTCCTCAGCCCGCTGCTCGCACGCACCCCCTCCGCGGTGCTCGGCGCGCTCGTCGTCTACGCCGCGGTCCGCATGATCGACCTCGCGGGCTTCCGCCGGCTGGCGGGGTTCCGCCGCCGGGAACTGCTGCTGGCCCTCGGCTGCCTCGCCGGGGTGCTCGCCCTCGACATCCTGTACGGGGTGATCGTGGCGGTCGGTCTGTCGGTGGCCGAGCTGCTGACCCGGGTGGCCCGTCCGCACGACGCGGTCGAGGGCGTGGTCCCCGGTGTGGCCGGCATGCACGACGTCGACGACTACCCGCAGGCCCGCACGATCCCCGGTCTGCTCGTCTACCGCTACGACTCGCCGCTGTTCTTCGCCAACGCGGAGGACTTCCGGCGCCGCGCCCTGGCCGCCGTCGACGAACAGACCGACCCCGTCCGCTGGTTCGTCCTCAACACCGAGGCCAACGTCGAGGTGGACATCACCGCCCTCGACGCGGTCGACGAACTGCGCCGCGAACTGACCCGACGCCGCATCGTGTTCGCACTCGCCCGCGTGAAGCAGGACCTCCTGGGCGACCTGAAGACGTACGGCCTCGCGGACTCCGTGGGCGCAGACCACATCTTCCCGACGCTGCCGACCGCGGTATCGGCGTACCGCCGGTGGCTGACGGCGCACCCCGGGCAGCCGGACCGGCCCGAGCAGCTCTGAACGGTCGGCGCGCGTCAGGCGGGGAGGGCCCCGCGGTCGAGGCGGCGGCGCTGGGACTCGGTCAACCGGAGGTCTGCCGCGGCGAGGTTCTCCTCCAGGCGAGCGGGCGAAGCCGTGCCGGGGATCGGCAGCAGAACCGGGGAACGGGCGAGCAGCCAGGCGAGCAGGACCTGAGGGGCGGTGGCGCCGAGTTCGGTGGCGACGGCGTCGAGCACGGAGGCCGACCCGGGTGTCGCCGCGGCGACGGGGCGCCAAGGGAGAAAGGCGATGCCGGCGGCCTCGCAGGCCTCCACCACCGGCTCGTCCTCCCGCTCGAAGAGGTTGTAGCGGTTCTGGACGCTGGCGATCTCGGCGGTCCGCCGGGCCGCGGCCAGTTGTGCGGTGGTGACCTCCGACAGCCCGATGTGGCCGATCTTCCCTTCCTGCCGGAGTTCGTCGAGCGCGCCGATCTGTTCGGCCGGCGGAACCTTCGGATCGATCCGGTGCAGCTGGAGCAGGCCGAGGCGCTCGGTCCTCAGGCGGCGCAGGCCCTGCTCGACCTGGGCGCGCAGGCTGTCGGGCCGTGCGTCGTAAGCCCAGCCCTCGGAGCCGTCGGCGCCTGTGGTCCGGGTGACGCCCACCTTGGTGGTGATCAGCAGGTCGTCCGGGTACGGATGGAGGGCTTCGGCGAGGAGTTCCTCGTTGGCGCCCCATCCGTAGAGGTGGGCGGTGTCGATCAGGGTGACACCCAGCTCGACGGCGCGCCGGGCCACTGCGACGGCGGCGGCCCGGTCGGGGCCCGGTCCGGTCGGCAGACGCATCGCTCCCCACCCGATCCGGGTCACCCGGTATTCGCCTCCGATGGAGAAGACGTCGGGCGGGTCGGGCGTGCTCGCGGTCATCGGTTCCCTCTCGGAGGTCGGGACGAGGTCCCGGAGTCGTCGGCGCGCTCTGTCGCCGCGAGGATCCGTCGGCCGATCTCGCGCAGCCGGCGCACCTGGGCCTGGGCAGGGCGTTCAGGGTTTCCAGGTTCGCAGGAGGGCGGCGATCTGTTCGGTGGTGCAGCGGGGGTCGTCCAGCGCGTGGGCGAGCGCGGTGAGCTGCTCGCGGGTCGGGTCGACGGGGATGTCGCCGGCTTGGAGGTACATGACCGCGACCGCGCAGGCGACGGTGAGGTGGGAGCGCTCCAGCCAGCGGCAGCGGCCCAGGCTGTGCACGAGGGCGGCGGCCCGGGTGTAGGGGCCGTCGTAGACCGGATGGCCGAGGAGTTCGGCGCGGTGCCGGGCGACGGCGGCGACCGGCACGCCGTGGTCGTCGACTGCCGGACCGCGTCGGCCGGCGCGTTCGGCGACCTCAAGGATCCAGGACTCGTCGATGTGCACGATCACGCGGCGGCGCCCGGCCGCCGCTGGGCGTGCGGGGCGTCGAGCGGTGCCTCGAGCCGGTCCTCGAGGTCGTCGAGGAAGTCGCCGTGCCGGTCGATGAAGCGCTGGGCGGCGGCCATCCCGGCGGCGCGGGCGCCGGTGGTGTCCTCGACGATGAGGCGCTCCACATAACGGTTGAAGTCCAGGCCGCGGGCGGCGGCGGCAGCCTTGCCGGCGGCGAGTACGTCGGGCTCCAGCCGGACCTGCGTCTGCTTCTTCGAAGTGGACATACCTCCAAGGTAGCAGGGTGGTAGCAACGTCAGCCCGGCGTGACGCGGAGCCGGGGAGCCAGCGGCCCCGGCTCACGCACCGTCGGTTCCGTGTCGGCGAGGATCGTCACGCAGAGGTCGGGGAGTGCGTGCAGAGGGGTCAGGTCGACCGCGGGGGCGGCGACGAGCCGGAGGTCGAGGGCGAGTCTGCGCAGCGCGGGGAATGTCGTCGTCAGTCCGTCGAGGTCGGGCTCGTTCACCAGGGAGGGCAGGGTCAGGGCGTGGATCCGGGGCAGCGCCGGGAGACCGCGCAGTTCTTCCGCGGGGTCGGCGACGGGGAGTTGCAGGACACGCAGCTTCGGCAGGGCCGCCAGTTGGGCGAAGAGTTCGTTCAGCGGGGTCGGCTGCCGGACGGCGAGGCCTTGCAGGCCCGTCCACCGGTGCAGGGTGTCCAGTTGAAGGTCCGGGCTCGACACCGAGAGTCGGGCCACCGACGGGTTCGGCGGTGGAAGCTGCGCGTACAGTCCGATCGGCAGCCCCTGCAGGTGCAGTTCGCGCAGTCCGTCCATCGTGGCGACGACCTCGAGGTCCTCGGGCAGCAGCAGCGAGGCGTCCAGGGCGAGGGTGGTGAGGCCGGAGCCCGCGAGGTCGCAGACGTCCGTGAGCCGGGCGGCGGAGTCGACGAAAAGGTGCTTGATCCCCGGACGCCCGCGCAGGAACGACAGGTCGGTCAGGGTCGGGTTGCCGGTCAGGGCCAGCCGGTCGAGCGGGGTGTGGGGCAGCTGCCGGTGCAGCTGGGCGGCGGGGAACGCTCCGTCGACGACGAGACGCGTGAGCGCCCCGAGGTGGTGCAGGGGCTGGAGCATGTGGTCGCGGTCGACCAGGATCTCCAGATCGTCCAGCCGCATGGCGGCGAGGACCTCACGCGCGTAGGGCTCGGCGGGGAAGTCCCCCCACGCCGAGGCCAGGAACTGGCGCAGCGGCCGGCTCGGCTGCGCCGCGTACTCACGCACCAGCGGGAGGCAGCCGGTCGTGCCGATCTTGGTCAACGTCGTGGCCACGAGGAGTTGCACGCCCTCCGGCAGACCTTCCGGGCCCGGGAGCACGGGCAGGACATAGGCGCCCAGTTTGGCCACTTCGGTCGCCTGGAGCACGTCCTTGGGCGGCATGAAGGCCCTGAGGCGCTCCGCCACGGCCTCGCGCTTGTCGTACGGGAGGAAGACCGCCTCGGCCGCGCAGCTCGCGGCGAGGAGGTGCAGGTTCCAGCGCTGGTGCCCGTCCTGGGCGTCCCCCTCGGCCACGAGCTGGTCGACGACCTTCTCGATCTCGGACGTCCGGCAGTGGCCGACGGCGAGCAGGACGACGTCCTGCCACTCCTCCTGGCCGGCATGGCCCAGCAGTTCCTGTAGACAGTCGCTGTCCTGGAACTCCCGTGCGGCGAGGTAGTCCTGGAAGGTGCGGTGGATGAACTGGATGCTGTCCTGGGTGCGTTCCTCGAGCACCCCGCTGCGGTTGAGCATGTGCCGCAGGACGGCGTCGACGGGATGCCGCACCGCGTGCATGCCCTGCAGCACCGGAGTCAGCTGTCGCTCGGCCTGTTCATGGGACAGCTGCGCCTGACCGTTGCGCACCAGCCAGACGGCGATGCGCTGGAGCAGGAGCTGGTGCTCGTCCCAGGCGAGGGTGACGCCCTCCGTGTCGGGGATCTTGCGGTGCGCGTCCCGTTTCCCCAGCAGCATCTTCAGCGCCGCCATGTACAACTCCGGGCGGCTGACCGGGAGGTCACCGGCGTTGCGCCGGTGCAGGGCGCAGATGACCGCGCACAGCAGGGGGGTGCGGGCCAGGTTGCGCAGTGCCGGATTGCTCGTGAACTTTCCCTTGAGCGCGGCTTCCAGTTCGGCGAGCTGGCCGTTCTCCTCCGCCGTCACCGACCGGTCCAGGCGCGCGGTGTCGTGCCAGGCGTGCACGAAGGTCTGGATGTCGGCGTCCCGCATCGGCAGCAGGCGTAGTTCCCGGAAGCCCTCGTGGCCGAGCCAGTTCATGCCCACGGCGAGCGGGCGCACCGTGACGAGGCAGTGCAGGCCGGGGTGCTCGGACAGCAGGTCGCCGAGCCACTGGCGGGCGTCCGTCCGGTCGCCGCGGGGTACCTCGTCGAGGCCGTCGACCAGCAGGAGCCCGCGTCCGGCGGCCAGCACCCGGCGGGCCCAGCCGGGCGGGGCGTCGTCCGTCATCAGCCGGGCGGCCCGGTCGAGTTCGCCCGGCCGGGGCAGACCGTCTCCCCTGGCCCGGAGGTTGCGCATGGGGACGACGAACGGCACGACTCCGTTCAGCGGTGCGAGACTGCCGCCGAGCGTGCCCGAGGCGGCGTGCGAGGCGAGCCACCACACCAGCGTGGTCTTGCCCGCCCCGGCCTCGCCGCGCAGCAGCACGTACGGTCCCGCCTGCGCCAGCAGGTCGTCGACGCGCCCGGGGCGGGACGGAGCGCCCGGGGACGCCGACGACGGATGGGCCGGCTGAGTGCTCTCCGCCTCCAGATGGAGGTAGGCGGTGTCCAGGTCCCAGCGGGACTCATGGGCGGTGAGCTCGTCGAGGCCGATGATGTCGATCTTGCGATAGCGGTTCTTGACGGCCCTCCGGTACTCCCGCTCGAACTCCTCGTCGCGGCGGTGCGTCCCGGCGACGTCCTCCAGTCGCGGCAGGAGCAGCCCGGTCTCGGCCCCGGCCGACGTGCGCAGTTGCTCGGTCAGCTGCTCCGCTTCGACGGGGGCCGCCTCGATCCGCATGTGGTCGCGCCCGCGGGGAACCTTCGTCACGATCCCCAGCAGCACCCCGCCGGCGAAGACCGGAGCGCCCGAGAGCCCGGCGAGCGGAGAGGCGCGGCCGTCCGTCTCGGCCGCCGGCTGACGCAGGAACTCGCAGACCATGACGTCGGGCCGCAGTCGGCTCGCCATGGGCAGCACGGTGACCTCGTACTGGTCGCACTCGATCTCGGCGCTGACCGGGTCGCGCTGTACGGCCGGGAAGCCGATGATCTGGCAGTCGGGGACGGGCTGCGCCGTGGCGATCCGCCCGAGCCGCGCCCGGCCCAGCGGCTGGAGGAAGCCCTGCCCTCCCACCTCTTTGCTCGTCCGCAGCAGCGCGAGGTCTCGATCGGTGTCGATCCACTGCACGTCACAGGTCACCCAGTCGGAACCGCGCGGGTGGATGATCTCGGCGGTGCGCGGCACCCGGGCGGGGAGGAGGACGAGCTTGGGCGGCCTGGCCCGGAGGTCCTTGAGCTTCTCGGGATGCCGTACCCGCGCTCTGGGCGGCCCGGTCAGGACATGGGCCGCGGTCAGGACGTGCCGGGGGCCGATCAGCACCCCGGTGCCCTGTTCCTCGCCGCTGACCAGGACGACGCGGTCGGCCGAGGAGGCAGCACGGAACCTGTCACTCATTGCGCCCCCCGTATCGGACCCTTCGGACCCCTGCGACCCCGAGGCCGCGAATCTACCCGGGACGGCGCACTTCAGTCAGCCGCACGGACCGGCACGCCCAGTTCGTCGGGCGGGGTCCGGGACGGAAGCGGCGCCGTCGGCGGTACGCCGGCCGGAACGGCTGCGGGACGGCCACGTCGGCGTCCGCCGACTCACGGTCGAAGAACGAGCCGTCGCCGTCCTTGTCGGAGGTGACGACCAGGGTGTGGCCCGCCTTCTCCAGGTCGCGGACGTGCGTGGTCGGGTGTCCGTCGGCGGGGTCGTCACAGCGGATCTCGCGGTGTCCTTGTGGCCGACCGCTTTCACCGGTGCCGCACCGGTGATGGTCAGCCGAGGGTGAGCAGCTCCTCGTGGAAGCCGCCGAAGCCGCGGTCGGCGTCGACGAGGTGGATCTCGAGGATCCAGTGGCAGCGGCGCCCGGCCTTGTCGGTGCGGCGCAGCGGGGTGTCGTTGGCGGGGGTGATGTACGACTCCGTGTCCGCGCCGTCGATCCACTCGTGCGGGAACTCGCCGACGAGGTGCCCGGCGTGCCAGCCGCCCAGCTCCCACCCGGCTTCCTCGGCCAGCCGCTCCACCTCGGCGTACAGCCCTGCGCCGGTGATCCCCGGATCGGCCTCGAAGAAGCGCCGTCCGGCCGCGAACACCTCGGGCAGGTCGTCGCGCAGCCGGTGCTTCACCGGGTCGTCGCCCAGGACGAAGGTGCGCCCGAAGTCGGCCTCGTACTCCTCGAAGATCGGCCCGAAGTCGGCGAACACGATGTCGTCCGCGCCGATCAGACGGTCCGGTGGGTTCTCCCGGTAGGGCTTGAGCGTGTTCGGGCCGGAGCGCACGATGCGCTTGTGCCAGTGCCGGGTGGTCCCGAACAGTTCGTTCGCGAGGTCCCGGACGCGGTCGCTGACCGCCCGCTCTCCCTCGCCCGGGGCGACCAACCCGCGCTCCTCGATCTCCGCGAAGAGCCGGACGGCCTTCGACTGGGCGTCCAGCAGCCGTGCCGCGCGCGTGGGTTCATCATCAGACATGGTGGCGAACGTACGGTTCCGGATCCTTCCCGGGCAAACGCATACCGGCGGGCCGGGGGCTGCGAGGGACTGACTCACGGGGTGCCGCCTCCCGGATGACGGGACCCGAGCGGGCGTACCGTACAAACGCACATGCCAAGCAAATGAATCCGTGATCCAGCTCATGCGATGCTACAGGCGACTTACACCTCGCATTTGCGGCACTATGATCAACGTATCCGCACGGTCGGCCGCAGGTAGAGGGAGTAGATCCGTGATGACCCGTTCCACCCGCTGGACCCGCCGGACCCGCCGGACCCGCCGGACCTTGCAGGTGGCCGCCGCGGGAGCCGCCGCGCTGCTCGCCCTGAGCGCCTGCTCGTCGTCCGACGACTCGGCCTCCACCAAGCCGGACCCCTCGGCGTCCGCGTCCGCCTCGTCGAAGCTGTCCGGAACGGTGACCGTGTTCGCGGCGGCCTCGCTGAAGGAGAGCTTCACGACGCTCGGCAAGGCGTTCGAGACGGCGAACCCCGGCACGAAGGTCACGTTCAACTTCGGCGGCAGCGACACCCTCGCCGCGAGCATCACGGGCGGCGCCCCGGCCGACGTGTTCGCCTCCGCCAGCCCCAAGACCATGGCGATCGTGACGGACGCGAAGGACAACGCCGGCGAGCCGGCCACCTTCGTCCGCAATCAGCTGGAGATCGCGACCCTGCCGGGCAACCCCGACAAGATCGCCTCCCTGAAGGACCTGACCAAGTCCGGTCTGAAGGTCGTCCTGTGCGACAAGACCGTGCCGTGCGGCGCCGCCGCGCAGAAGGCCCTGGACGCCGGCAAGCTGAAGCTGACGCCGGTCTCCTACGAGCAGGACGTCAAGGCCGCCCTGACGAAGGTCGAGCTGAAGGAGGCCGACGCGGCGGTCGTGTACAAGACCGATGTGCACGCGGCCGGTGACAAGGTGGAGGGTGTGGACTTCCCCGAGTCGGCCGACGCCGTCAACGACTACCCGATCGCCCTCCTCAAGGACGCGCCCAACGCGGAGGCCGCCAAGGCGTTCATCGCCCTGGTGCGGTCCGCCGAGGGCCAGCAGGTCCTGACCGAGGCCGGGTTCCTGAAGCCGTGACCTCCCCGCACGACGAGTCCGCCGCCGTGGCCGACACCCTCAAGGGTGGGTCACGGCGGCGGCGTGTCCGGGCGCCTGGCCTCGCCCGTGGCCGAGGCGCGCCGCTTGTGCTGCTCGTGCCCGCGCTGCTGGGGCTGACGTTCCTGGTGCTGCCGCTGGTCGCCCTGCTGGTGCGCACTCCCTGGCGCAGCCTGCCGGCGCAGTTGACCGGTCCGGAGGTGTGGCAGGCGCTCCGGCTGTCGCTGGTGTGCGCCACGGCCGCCACCGCCGTGAGCCTGGTGGTCGGCGTGCCGCTGGCCTGGCTGCTGGCCCGGGTCGAGTTCCCCGGCCGCGGCCTCGTGCGGGCCCTCGTCACCCTGCCGCTCGTCCTGCCGCCGGTGGTGGGCGGTGTGGCGCTGCTGATGGCGCTCGGCCGCAACGGGATCGTCGGACAGTGGCTGGACGACTGGTTCGGGATCACGCTTCCCTTCACCACGGCCGGGGTGGTCGTGGCCGAGGCGTTCGTGGCGATGCCCTTCCTGGTGATCAGCGTCGAGGGCACCCTGCGGGCCGCCGACCCCCGCTACGAGGAGGCGGCCGCGACGCTGGGCGCCTCCCGCTTCACCGCGTTCCGCCGGGTCACGCTGCCGCTGATCGCGCCGGGCGTCGCGGCGGGCGCCGTGCTGGCCTGGGCGCGGGCGCTCGGCGAGTTCGGCGCGACGATCACCTTCGCCGGCAACTTCCCCGGCCGTACCCAGACCATGCCCCTCGCCGTCTATCTGGCGCTGCAGAGCGACCCGGAGGCGGCGATCGCCCTCAGCCTGGTGCTGCTGACCGTGTCGATCGCGGTGCTGGCCGGGCTGCGCGACCGTTGGATGACCGCCGGATGACACACACCGAGAAGCCCGCGCACGGGGCCGTGCACAGGGCCGTCGACGGGCCGGCCGCCGGGGGGCCGACCGCCGAGGGGCCGACCGCCGAGGGAGTGGCCGCCGAGGGGCTGGACGCCCGTCTCGTGGTCGAGCGCGGCGCCTTCCGTCTCGACGTCGCGTTGACGGCCGCGCCCGGTGACGTCGTCGCCGTGCTCGGCCCGAACGGCGCCGGCAAGACGACCGCGCTGCGGGCACTGGCCGGTCTCGTCCCGCTGACGGGCGGTCATCTACGCCTGGACGGCCGCTCGTTGGACCTGATGCCGCCGGAGTCCCGGCCGGTCGGCGTCGTCTTCCAGGACTATCTGCTCTTCCCGCACCTGTCCGCGGTCGACAACGTGGCCTTCGGCCCGCGCTGCCAGGGGGCGAGCAGAGCGGAGGCCCGGGTTCAGGCCGCCGAATGGCTGGAGCGCATGGGCCTGGCCGCCCACGCAGACGCCAAGCCGCGCCGCCTCTCCGGCGGCCAGGCCCAACGCGTCGCCCTCGCCCGCGCCCTGGCCACCCACCCGCGGCTGCTGCTCCTGGACGAGCCTCTGGCCGCCCTCGACGCCCGCACCCGGCTGGAGATCCGCGCCCAACTCCGCCGCCATCTCGCCGAGTTCGAGGCGGTCGCCGTCCTCGTGACCCACGACCCGCTCGACGCGATGGTGCTGGCCGACCGGCTGGTCGTCGTCGAGGACGGCCGGGTCGTCCAGGAGGGCTCCCCGGCCGACATCGCCCGCCACCCGCGCACCGACTACATCGCCCAGCTGGTCGGCCTGAACCTCTACCGGGGCCGGGCGGACGGCCACACGGTCCGACTCGACGCCGGGCCCGCCCTCACCACCACCGAACCTCTCACCGGCCCCGTGTTCGTCGCGTTCCCGCCCAGCGCGGTGACGCTCTACCGCGACCGGCCCACCGGCTCCAGCGCCCGCAACCTCTGGAGTTGCGAGGTCGCCGGTCTGGAGACCCACGGCGACCAGATCCGCGCCGACCTCACCGGCGAACTCCCCCTCGCCGCCGACCTGACGGCCGTGGCCGCGGCCGAACTGGACCTCCACCCGGGCGCCCGCGTCTGGGCGACGGTGAAGGCGACACAGACCCACGCGTACCCGGCCTGAGAGGTCACCGTGCGGGAACGAGCGGGAGGGCAGGGGCAGATGAGCGGGAGCGATCCTCACGTGCACGTCGAGTCGAGGGTGGTCCGCGGCAGCGCCGTCGGCCGCGGCATGCCGGCATCCGCGTTCGGCCCGGCCGGTGATCTGCCGAGCCTCGTCGGCACCGGGTGCGGGGTGCGCGTGCCGTATGCGATGACGGCCTCGCGTCCGGACCGGGTCACCTGCCTTGCCTGCCGTGAGCACGCGGCGCCGGAACACGCGCGCGTCGCGGAGCAGGTCGAGCGTCCGGGCGGGATGCCCGGATCCACCGTCGGCGCGGACCGGGCGAAGCAGGTCGCGGACCGGCATCGCGACCAGGGGCGAGCTTCTCCGAACCCCCGAACCGACCAAGACGGCCGCTCAACTACGCTCGGCTCCCATGAACACGCCACCTTCGCCGTCCGGAGGGGAGCGAGATGACGGGTCAGCCGTCCGGATCGGCGCTCTCGTCCCGCTGACCCGGCCCGGCTGGGTCGAGGCGGGCCGGCATCTGCTCGCCGGACTCGAGCTGGCCGTTCGCGAAGTCAACGACGCCGACGGGATCGTCGGACGACCGCTCGAGCTGGTGGTGCGAGACACCGCGGCTGATCCGCAGAGGGCCGCGGCGGCCGTGGAGGAGTTGGCCGGCCTGGGCGTGGCCGCCCTGGCCGGCGAGTACCACAGCGTCGTCGCCCGCGCCGCCGCGACCCGGGCCGACGCCCTCGGCCTGCCGTTCCTCTGCTCGTCGGCGGTTCTCGACGCGCTCACCGAACAACCGACGGATTGGGTGGCGCGCCTCTCCCCGCCGCAGTCCCACGGCTGGCGGATCTACGCGGACTTCGTCCTCGCCGCGGGCCACAGTCGCATCGCCGTAGCGACCCAGCCGAGCGTCTACTGGGCGACGGGGACCCGCATTCTGCGGGACTGCCTGGCTCCACGGGGCGGCACCGTCGTCGAACTCGACATGAGCGCGCTCACCCCCCAGGCGGTGTGCGACGAACTCGTCGACAACGGCGCGACAGCCCTCCTGCTCCTGGTCGGCCACCCGGAGCCGGCCGTGCCGATCGTCGAGGCCGTCCGCCGCGACCGGCGTCTCGCCGACATCCTGCTGGGTGCTCCGGCCGGGCAGCCGGAGTTCGCCGAATGGGCGAAGTCGCTGGGCGACGACGGCGCCGCCATCCCGTTTCTGCGCTACCTGCCCGAGCGCCTCAGCCCGCTCGGCGCGCGGGTCGGGACAGTCCTGCGTGAGCAGTTGGGCGAAGCGCCCTCGTTCGTCGCCTTCGAGGGCTACGACACGGTCGCCGTCCTCGCCGACGCGCTGCGTTCGCACGGTGTGGACCGGGCGCGCACGGCCGCGTCCTGGCCGCACATCGCGGTCGAAGGCACCCGCGGGCAGATCCGGTTCTCCCGCACGCCGGGCATCAGCGTCTGGCAATGGGCCTGGGCGTCGGTCCAGGTCGTCGATCGGGATCCGGCGGAACCCGATCGCTTTCGGATCCTCCACACCGGCTGACAGAAGTCCTCGTCGGTCGGTCGCGCGGACGCTTGTCGGTTTGCCGTCGGCCGACCCGGTCGGATAAGAAACTCTCATGCTCAGGGGCAACAAGGTCGGGCTGAGGGCCCGGCACGAGGACGACATCCCGATCCTGCGGGCCGAGCTCTACGACGACGTGGTCAACGCCTCGCGGGCCGAAGGCCGTCCGTGGCGGCCGATCACGCCGGGCTCGAAGGACTCGCGGCTCGTGGTGGACGACAAGGAGCAGGCGCACGTCCCGTTCTCCGTGGTGGAGTCGGACGGCGGCACGCTGGTCGGCACCGCGACGCTGTGGGGCATCGACCATCACAACCGGTCCGCGCACATCGGCGTCGGGCTGCTGCCGTCCTGCCGCGGCAAGGGCTACGGCACCGATGTGGTCGCGACGCTGTGCCACTACGGATTCGTCGTGCGCGGCCTGCAACGCCTCCAGATCGAGACGCTGTCGGACAACGCCGCGATGCTGCGCTCCGCCGAGCGCAACGGCTTCGTCCGCGAGGGCGTGCTGCGCTCCTCGGCCTGGGTGATGGGCGAGTTCCTGGACGAGGTACTGCTCGGGCTCCTCGTCCAGGACTGGAAGCCGCCTAGCACTGCACGGTGAGCCGGGCCTGGTCGAAGCGATGGGCGGCGAGGTCTTCGGGGCGGATGAGCCAGTAGAGGGCGCCTGCGTCGCCCCACGTCATTTTCGCGTCGCTGTCGCTGTCGAACTGGGCGAGCAGGACCCACCGTTCGGCTTCCTCGTCGTGGGGCCGGTCGCCCCACGGGGAGACGCCGCCGAGTGCCGCGTACGCGATCTCGTACTCCGCCGGGCCCTGAACGGGTACGGCGTGGCCGCCGATCTGGTGGCCCATGTGTCCGCGCAGACGCTCGAAGGCCCGGAGGAACGGCTTGAGTTCGGCGGGGATCTCGCGGGGCGGCGGCCAGTCCCGGCTGTCGCCGAGCAGGGCTTTCCGGCTTTGGGGCAGCCACCGGTCAGGGGCGCTCTGCTCGGTGTCCGCGGTCAGGTCCACCCGCGGGAACGCTTCCGACTCCGGGGGTGTGTCCGCCGGGAAGACGGGGGTGTCCGCCGGGATGTACAGCACCTGAGCCCCGGCCCAGGTCTCGGGGTCGACAGCCGAAACGAAGGCGTCCGCGGCGGTCCGACCGTCGAAGTAGAAGAAGAGCAGGGTTCCGTCCTGAGGGAACTGCTCGGCACGTCCCTCGCGTGGCAGTGCCGCACAGCGCACCGAGGCGATGAAGGACAGCGGCCCGTGCCCGGGCCACTCGGGCCAGTCCGCCCCCGCCGGAAGCTCCGGGTGCCCGCCGAGGGCCGCCACGGTCCGCTCTCCGTCGACGGCCCGGCGCAGGCGTATGCACGGGCGCAGCAGCGCTGTCCAGCGCTGAGCCAGATCGCCGGGAAGGTGTTCGGCGGCGAGCCGGGAGTATCGCTCGTCAGTCACGAAGACCACTGTCCCTCGTCTTCGGACGCCCGGTGTCCTTGGGCAACGCGAGCGGAGCCGAGCCGTGGCACGTCGGACAGCCCGAACACCGGAGCGATGGCCGGCCCCGGCCGATCCTCGGCACGCTCGGCGCGATGACGCTCGTCGTGGCGCTCCCGGCGAGTGCCCACGCGAACGTCCTGACCCTGCTGCCGCAGAACGCGGACGGCCTGGACCAGACCTTCTCCCCCGCCTACGACTACGACGGCGACGGCTGCTGCGCCACGGCCGCCATCGGCGCCGACGGCACCCTCAACCCGGGCCTCGAACTCGGCGGCGACGTCAACGGCAAGTGTCACGACTCCGCCCAACTGGCCAACGCCAACACCTACTCACGCTCGAAGTGCGACAACGGCTGGTGCGCGGTGATGTACGCCACTCACTTCGAGAAGGACCAGGCGACCGTCGGCCCGGCAGCCATCGGGCACACCCACGACTGGGAGCACGTCATCGTCTGGATCAACAACAACGACGTCCAGTACGTGTCGGCGTCCCAGCACAACGCCTACCAGGTGGCCGCCCGCCCGGCGATCCGCTTCGACGGCACGCACCCGAAGATCGTCTACCACAAGGACGGCGTCTCGACGCACTGCTTCCGCTTCGCCGGCAGCAACGACGACCCGGCGGAGAACGCCACCGGCGGCTGGTTCCACCCGCGCCTCGTCGGCTGGAACGGCTACCCGGCCGGATACCGCGACAAGCTCATGAGCGCCGACTTCGGCTCGGCCACCCTCAAGATCGACGACGGCGACTTCCAGTGGGCCCTCGACCACGCGAAGCCGTCCGGGATCCCCTTCGACGCGTACGCCTGAGGCTCGACACGTATCCCGTGGAAGCCCGGCCAAGAACCTGGCTTCACCGCCCGGGGGCGACATGAGCGCCCGGGCTCGCGTACGCGGTGTCGGTCGGGCTGTCGGTCCGGCGTCGGCGGCCTGTCGGGGGCTGTCGGACCGGCGTCGGCGGCCTGTCGGCGGGCTCTGGGAGTTTTCCAGAGATCCCGCCGGGTGCCCACGCGGCGGGCCTACGACACGCAAGGAATCACCATGACCCCTGATGTCACGATCATCGGCGCCGGGCTCGGCGGCCTCACGCTGGCCCGCGTGCTGCACATCCACGGAATCCCGGCCACCGTCTACGAGGCGGAGCCCTCGCCGACGGCACGCGCGCAGGGCGGGATGCTCGACATCCACGACTACAACGGCCAACCGGCCCTGGCGGCTGCCGACCTGCTCGACGAGTTCCGCAGCCTCGTCCTGGAGGGCCGCCAGGCCATGCGGATCCTCGACCGGAACGGGTCCGTCGTGTTCGAGCAGCCCGACGACGGCACCGGCGGACGCCCCGAGGTGCAACGCGGGGACCTGCGACGGCTGTTGCTCGACTCGCTCCCGGCCGGCGCCGTCCGGTGGGGCCGCAAGGTCAGCGCTGCCCGCGCCCTCGGCGAGGGCCGCCACGAGGTGACGTTCGCCGACGGCAGCACCGTCGTCACGAGCCTGCTGGTCGGCGCGGACGGCGCGTGGTCACGGGTGCGGCCGCTGCTCTCCACCACCGCACCCGAGTACACCGGCATGTCGTCCGTCGAGACCTACCTGTTCGACAGTGACGCCCGGCATCCCGCCGCCGCGAAGACGGTCGGCGGCGGGTCGCTGCTCGCGCTCGCGCCGGGACAGGCCATTGTGGGTCACCGGGAGAGCGGCGGGACCCTCCACACCTACGTGATGCTGTCCAAGCCGCGGGACTGGTTCACCGCCATCGATTTCACCGACGCCGCTGCGGCCACCGCGCGGATAGTGCAGGAGTTCGACGGCTGGGCCCCCGAACTCACCGCGCTGATCACCGACAGCGACACCGCGCCGGTCCTGCGCGTCCTCAACGACCTGCCGATCGGGCACCGGTGGGACCGGGTGCCGGGGGTGACCCTGGTCGGCGACGCCGCCCACCTCGCGGCCCCGAACGGCGAAGGCGCCAACCTGGCCATGCTGGACGGCGCCGAACTGGGCAACGCCCTCGCCGCGCACTCAGGCGACGCCGAGGCCGCCCTCGCCGAGTACGAGGAGGCCATGTTCCCCCGCAGCGCCGCGGCCGCCACCGAAGGCGCCGAGCTCCAAGCGCTCATGCTCGGCGAGGACGCCCCCCACGGCCTGCTCGCCGCGTTCGCCGGAGACGGGCAGCGCCGGTGAGCGGGTGAGCCGCTCGAAGCAGGGGCTGCGCCCCCGCTCCGCCGATTATGATCTTGGTCATGACTGTGCAGAGTTTCGACAAGACGCCTTCCCGCAAACAGCGACTCCAGGAGAAGCAGCGCCGCCAGCTGGCCGTGGTCGACACCGTGGACAAGGCCGAGGTCAAGGTCCACAAGGCGGAGACCGAACTCGCCGTCGCCGTCTCGGAGGCGGTGCAGGTGTTCGGCGGCGAGCTGGCCGCGTCCGAGGAGCTCGACATGCCCATCGAGGCGATCCGGCGCTTCCTGCGCATGGTGGAGGACGAGCCCGCAGAGCCCACAGAGGCCGCAGATTCCGCCACTGAGGCGGACGCGGACCTCGTCACGGCGTAGGCTCCGCATCCGGCCTGCGCCGGGCCGCCGGCGGGATCGTCTGATCGCCGGCGACGACCAGGCGGAAGCTCGGCCTGCTGCGCCAGGCCGGGTCGCCCACCGGTCCGCCCACCGCTTCGAGGCCCCCAGGGCACTTGGGAGTCGGTAAAGAATCGGGCGTCGGCAGCGGGGACGTCCGCGGCGAACACTGCCCGACCTCTGCGAGTGCGAGGTCGGGCAGTGTCGCGTCCCGGAGTCGCGGGCGGGATCACCGGGCGGAGTCGGCGTACTCCTCGTCCCGGTCGGCTTCCGCTGCCGCCGTCGCCTCGTCGCGGTGCTCGCCGGCGGCCTTGCGGCCCGGCAGGACGGCGATGACGATCACCGTCCCGGCGGCCATGACGATCGCGCCGATCAGGCTGGTGTGGGCGATGGCGTGGGCGAAGGACTCGTGGACCGCGTCGACCAGCGCCTGGGCCTGCCGGAGTCCGCCGTCGGGGCTCTTCGCGACCTGCTCGGCGACGGCGAGTCCGCCGCCCGCAGAGTCCTTGGCGGTGTCCAGCGCGGCGGCCGGGAGGTGGCCGCCGACCAGGTCGGTCAGCTTGTCCTTGTAGGACGTGGCGAGGAACGAGCCGAGGACCGCGATGCCGAGCGAGGCGCCGAGTTCCAGCGCGGTGTCGTTGGCGCCGCCGCCCACGCCCAGCTCCGACTCGGGGAAGGAGCCCATGATGGTGTCGGTGGCCGGGGACAGGCTCAGGCCGATGGCGAAGCCGAGCATCAGCAGTGGGGCCAGGAAGTCGGTGTACGTCGAGTCGGACTCGATCTGCGTGAGCAGGAAGACGCCCGCCGTGCCGATCACCATGCCCGCGCCGACCACCGCCTTCACGCCCGGCTTCGGGGCCAGTCGCCCGGTCACCGCGGCGCCGAGGAAGACGGCTCCGGCCAGCGGCAGCAGCCGTACGCCGGTCTCGAGAGCGTCGTAGCCGAGGACGAACTGCAGGAACTGGGTGGAGTAGTAGATCGAGCCGAAGGTGCCGAAGAAGAAGAACAGCACCGCGAGCATCGAGCCGCTGAAGGGACGCTCCCTGAACTTGCGCACGTCCAGCATGGGGTGCGGGTGGCGCAGCTCCCAGGCCACGAAGGCGATCATGCCGACGCCGGCGACCACGGCCGCGGTGATCGGGCCCGTGCCCCAGCCGAAGTGCGGGCCCGCGATGGTCGCGTAGACCAGCGAGCCGACGGAGACGATCGACAGCAGACCGCCGACGTAGTCGATGCGGCCCATGCCCTCGGCCTTGGACGGCGGTACCAGCAGCAGTGCGCCGACGACGCCGAGGACGGCGATGGGGACGTTCATCAGGAAGGTGGAGCCCCAGGCGTGGTCCTCAAGCAGCCAGCCGGCGGCCAGCGGGCCGGCGGCTATGGCGAGGCCGGAGGTGGCGCTCCACGCGGTGATGGCCTTGGCGCGCTCCGCCCTCGGGAAGATCGCGACCAACAGGGACAGCGTGGCCGGCATGACCACCGCCGCGCCGACGCCCATGATCGCGCGGGCCGCGATGACCAGGCTCGTCCCGTCGACCAGGCCGCCCGTCACCGAGCCGCCCGCGAAGATCAGCAGCCCCAGGATCAGCGCGCCGCGCCGACTGTGCTTGTCGCCGATCGCGCCCAGCACGAGCATCAGCGCGGCGTACGGGACCGTGTAGCCGTCGATGACCCACTGCAGGTCACTGCTGCTCAGGCCCAGGTCCTTGGTCATGTCGGGGGCGGCCACGATGAGCGACGTGTTCGCCATGACGACGATCAGCAGACTCAGGCACAGCACCAGCAGCGCCCACCAGCGCCGCGGACAGGGCTCCGTCGTCTTCTCGGCGGGTGTGTTCACGACGAGCGGCATCGCAGAGCTCCTCAGGGCAGGGCAGGACAGGGCGGCAGGCAGGCAGGGGGCGCGGAGTGGTGACAGCAGTGCGGGCACGGTCACGGCCACGACACTGCGAACAGTTATTTGCCCAACGATGAGCAGACTAGTTTATTGCTCACCAGTGTGCAAATAACGGGTTGCCCTGCACGCCTCGATCAAGGTCCGACATGACCGGCCCACGCATCACAGGCGATCCGGACGACGTGACCGCCATGGCGCGCTTCGTCCTGGCACTGCGGCCCGTCGGCGACCGCTGTCGCACCCTGCCGCGACTGGCGCCCCAGGACCTGGGGCCGCAGCGCGTCGACGAGGTCCTGGCCCCCGCCCGCGACACGGCGACGACGATCGCTCCCGCGCAGGCGCTGCGCGACAAGGCCCTGGCAGAGCCGGTCCCCGTGCGGAACATTCCCGAGGGACTGGGCCTGCGGTCGGTCACCACCGCGGAGACCGGCGTCAGCGCCCGCTTCACCGGCAGGGCGGTCACGTTCCGCCCGGACACGTCGTCCGCCTGACCTGCGGGGTCCGGATCCGCCGAGGTCGGGCGGCGGGCGTCGGGCGATGTCATGGGCGTCCCAGTCCCTTGCAGCCGGATCTGCTCCCTCGGCCTGCCCGACCTCGACCGCACCGACCTCGATCCGGGCCGGGACCAGCTTCGGGGTCGGGGTCAGACGGTGACCTCCAGGGCGGAGCCGACCGGCAGCCAGCGGAAGCGGGCGCGGACCTCCGCCGGGGCCTTCGCCAGTTCCGCCTCGACGGCTCGTCGGCCCTCGTGGAAGTGCGACCAGCCTTCGTAGTGGACGGGCAGCACGGTGTGCGGGCGCAGGAGACGGCACAGCTCCACGGCCCGGGGCGCCGTCATCGTGTAGCGGACCGGCCCGGTGACGGGGAAGCGCACGCCGCCCAGGTGGAGCAGGGCGGTGCCCACGTCCAGACGGCGGGCCACCTCGCGCACGCCCTCGTACACGACGGTGTCCCCGGAGATCCACAGTGCGCCGTGCCGCTGGCCGGGCCAGCGCAGGGCGAATCCGGCGACGTCGCCGACGAGTGGGCGGGAGAGCGGTGGGCCGTGGCGTGCGGGGGTGGCGGTGACCTCGATGGCGGGGCGGTCGGGGGACTCCAGACGCCATGTCGTCCATGGTGCGAGGCCCCGGGAGTTGCCGCCGAGGCGGCGTGCCCCGGACGGCGTGGTCAGGACGACGCCGGCCGTGGGCAGCAGGGCGCGCCCGGCCGTGTCGAGGTTGTCCGCATGGTGGTCGTGGGTGAGCAACACGGCGTCCAGGGGCGGGAGTTCTGCCGGTATGACGGCCGGTCCCGAGGTCTTGCGGGACGAGGTGCCCCAGCCGAAGGAGTAGCGGCGGCCGGGCGGGTCGAACGTCGGGTCCGTCAGCAGCCGCCAGCCGGCCGCCTCGATGAGCGTGGTCGGGCCGCCGACGTGGGTGATGCGGACCTCGGTCATGCACGGTTCCCTTCCGATGTCCGGGGCGGGCGGTGCACCGGCCGCCCCGGACGCGTGCGCTACCGGGCGTGCGAGAGGGCCCAGTCGAGGGCGTGGTCGGCGACCTCCTCCCAGCCCGGTGCGGCGGGCAGCAGGTGTGGCCTGCCCGGGAACTCCTTGACCTCGGTGACCGTGTTCGCCTTGTAGTGCCGGGCGTTGGACTGCTGGACCTTGGGCGGCATCAGGTGGTCCTTCTCCCCGGAGACGAACAGTAGCGGGGCCCGGGCGTCGTTGTGGTAGTCGACGTGGGTGCTCTGGTGGCCCGGGCGCAGGGTGGCCAGGGCGCTGTCCCAGAAGATGCCGCCCGAGGCGGGGATCGCGTACCGCTCGTACAGTGCCCTCGACTCGTCCTCGGAGAAGGTGTTGGCGAAGGCGTAGTGCCACTGCTCGGCGGTCAGGCCGACCGACCGGTGCCGGTTGGCCGGGTTCTTCAGCACCGGGAAGGCCGCCTTGATCTGGGTCAGCGGCACCACCGCGACCCCTTCCGTGGGCGCGGAGCAGATCGCCACCCCGGCCGCGCCGAGGCCGCGGTCGAGGAGGAGCTGCACGAACACCCCGCCGGCGGAGTGGCCGATCAGGACGGGCGGCTCGTCCAGGCCGCGGACCAGGGTCTCCAGGCTCGCGACGATCTCCTCGACGGTGACCTTCTCGATCGGTGCGGGATCGGCGTTGAGGGCCTCGACCTCCACCTCGAAGCCCGGGTAGGCGGGCGCGAGGACGCGGTATCCGCGCTTCTTGTAGTGGTCGACCCAGTGCTCCCAGCTGCGGGGTGTGACCCAGAAGCCGTGGACGAGGACAATCGTGTCCGGAGTGCTCATGGCTGCTGCTCCTTCCGGAGGGGTGTCAGCGGGTGGCTCGGTACGCGGCGTCGATCTGCCGCACGACGGCGTCCGGCCGGGACATCATCACGACGTGCGAGGCGCCCCTGACCTCGGCGGTCCTGCTTCCGGCCCGCTCGGCCATGAACCGCTGCAGGGCGGGCGGGATGACACGGTCGGCGGTGGCGACGACGTACCACGACGGTAGGCCCTTCCAGGCGGGTGCGCCGCTGGGACCGGCCAGTCCCCCCAGGCTCCCGGGGCGCTGCGAGGCCGCCATCACCCTGGTCGTGGCGCGCGGCAGGTCCTGTGCGAAGACGTCGTGGAACTTCGCCGGGTCGACATAGCCGTCGGCGTCGGTCCCGCCGGGCAGCGGGCGGGTCGTCAACGCGCCCTCCAGCATGCTGCCGGGAAACTTCCCGGCCAGCTGCAACGCGCTCTCGCCCTCGTCCGGCGCGAAGGCGGCGACGTAGACGAGGGCCTTGACGTGGGCGTGGCCGCGTGCGGCATGGGTGATGACCTCGCCGCCGTAGGAGTGGCCGACGAGGAGCACCGGCCCGGGGATCGTCGCGATGACGCTGGAGAGGTAGGCGGAGTCGCCGGCCAGGTCCCGCAAGGGGTTGGCGGGGGCGATGACCTGGTGGCCGGCCTTGAGCAGCCGGGCGGTGACGGCGTTCCAGCCGGACGCGTCGGCGAAGACGCCGTGGACGAGGACGACGGTCGTGCCGGTGGCGCCGCCGGGGCGGGCGTCGGCCGAGGCCGAGGCGGGCGTGGCGGCGGCTCCGAGCGTGGCGGCGCCGCCCGCCGCGAGCAGGCCGCCGAGCACACGGCGGCGGGGGTGGCCCTCGGGAATCATCGAATGGTTCCTTCCGGGGTCGACAGGTCGGGAGGAGGGCGGCGAGGCACGCGTGGACGTCCGCGTGGACGTCCCGGTGCCCGGCCTGCGGGGAGCATGGCACGGGCCCGCGCACCCGGCTTCGCCGTCTGCGCCAAGGCCTGTTCTCTACGTGCCACGGCATACCGGAACCGCCGAGTCAGATGCCCTACGCACCCATCTTTGTCGACATCGCCGGTCGTGGCGGACACTGCTCCTCGACCGCTGTCGCAGCCTGGGGGGCGCCGTGCTGGTTCTCGACACCGACGACCTTCCTGTCGCCGACCGGTTCGAGGCCCTGCGAACGGCGGTCTCCCGGGAGGGCGGAGTCGACGCGGTCGAGGAGAACGAGCCGCCGGCCGGTATGTGGAAGAGGCTCGAAGTCTGGCACTTCGGGCCGATCACCCTGTTCGACACCCGCGGCACGGGCGTGCGCTTCGTGCGTTCCTTCCGCAAGACGCGCCGCGAACTGGTGGACGACGTCTCGCTCATGACGCAGGCCGAAGGGTTCGGCACGGGCGCCTTCGGCTGCGACGGATATCAGCGGCACCTGGCGGCGGACGGTATCGGGCTGACGCCGCACATGGCCGCGTCCCACGAGTACGGCTGGTCGGGCACCGGTCGCTCCGTTGCCTTCTCGGTGAACATCGCGCAGCTCGCCCTGCCCGTCGACATGGTGCGCGCCGCGGTCCCCCTGCTCCGGCACAGTCCCGTCGAGTCCCTGCTGTTGCAGCACATCCGCGGTCTGCACCGGCACGCGGACCGACTCAGCGGCGGCCCCGAGGCGGAAGCCCTGGCCGCTGCCACCGTGCAACTCACCCGCGCCCTGATCGTGTCGGTCGCGGGCAACGACCACACCCGTCGGGAGGTGGCCCAGGAGACTCTGCTCACCCGCGTCCTGGCCTACCTTCGCGCACACCTGACCGACCCCGACCTCACACCCCGACGCATCGCCCGGGCGCACGGCATCTCCGTGCGCACCCTCTACCGGCTGTGCGAGGACGGCGGACTCAGCCTCGAGAAATGGATCATCCGCCGTCGGCTCGAAGGCGCCCGCAACGACCTGGCCGCGACCGGACAGGCCCACCGCACCATCGAGGCCATCGCCCGCTCCTGGGGCTTCACCAACCCCGCCCACTTCTCCCGCCGCTTCCACCAGGCCTACGGCACCACCCCCGGCCACTGGCGACGCCACTCCCGACACGGCCTACCGCTCTCCCCCGGGCACGAGCACGAGCAGCCCGAGGGGCACGAACCCTAGGCACATGTCCTCGGCGCCTCGCGGATGGGAGGGTGTGAGGGCTGCTGTCCACTCGACGGAGGAGAACCTTCGGCATGGCCGTCATCCACCACACCACCCTCAAGCCGACCAAGCTGGAACTGCTCACCTCCTGGCTGCCCTCCCGCCCGTGGTACGACGGCGGGGCGGGCGAACCGGAGTTGGCCAAGGCCGGCGGCTTCCGGCTGGACGACCCGCAGGGCGAGGTCGGGATCGAGTTCATGGTGGTCACCGACGTCTCCGGCAGTCACCCGGTCTCTACCTGGTGCCGCTCACCTATCGCGGCGCCCCGCTCGACGGGGCGGAGCACGCCCTCGTCGGCACCATGGAGCACGGGGTGCTGGGGCGGCGCTGGGCTTACGACGGCTGCCACGACCCGGTGCTGGTCGCCCTGTTGCCGGGCCTGCTCGACGGCCGGGTCCAGGCCCAGGACCAGAACACCACCGACGCCCCCGACCGGGAGGTCGCCCACTCCTACACCGGCGAAGGCTCCCTCTGCGCGGACTTCGTCGGCACGGCCACCGACGACGAGGAGGGCACCGAGCTGACCGGACCGTCCGGCTCGGCCCTCCGCCTGCACCGGGTCCTGCGCCCTGGCCCGGACGACCGGTCCCTCCCCCCGCAGAGCACGACCGGCCACCTCGCCGGCGCCTGGCGACTACCGGACGGCACCCGCGCCCGAGGGCTCTTCGCCACGCTGCACACCGGCCATCAGAAGCCCCCTAGGTCCTGATGTCCCGCCACAGTGCGCGCAGCGCGGAGGCGGTGTCGTCGGTCATGTGGTCCTCCGGGACGGCCCACAGCTTGACCGTGGTGACGGCGTCGGTGACCGGGGGCCAGCCGGGGTCTGCGCAGGCGGCGAAGTCGGCCCAGGCGCGAAGCATGCGGCGGGACAGGGCACGGTCCTGTTCGTCGGGGGCGGCGCCGATGAGGAAGGCGGCGCCGTCGGCGTCCAGGTTGCCGAAGGCGAAGGGGATGTCGGCGGTGTGCCAGGGGCGGGTCTCGCCGCTCGGGGTGCGGCGTCTGCGGGCGAAGCGAGACAGGTGCGCCCGGCCGCCGGCCCGCACATGGTGCTCGGCGAGCCGGGTGCTGTATTCGCCGAACATCGCGTCGCCGAACAGCGCGAGGTAACGGTCGAGGACCGGGGCGTCGGGCATCAGCGCTCGGTAGCCGGACAGCAGGGACTCGGGAAGGCGGAGGGCCTTGGCGAAGTCGGCGAGTTCCGGCTCCGAGGCGATCTCCCGTACTGAGCCGATCTCGTGCAGGAACCAGTACTCCTCCAGGGTGTGGCACACCAGGAGGTCCACGTCGCGGGAGAGGCCCGAACTCAGCGCGGAGAGCGGGTCCATAGGCAGGACGTCGCCGTCGACGACAGGCTGGAAGAGCACCGGGTCGTAGGCCTGGACCGCCGTGACGGGGTCGTCCGCGCACTGCGCGACGACCTTGTCGGAGGCGGCCACCAGTTGCTGTGGCGAGGCGGAGAGCAGTCCGTCGCCCGTCGGGACGACCCCGGCCGCGGAGGCGATCCTCGAGGTGATCTCGGCGGCGACTTCGACGGTGAAGAACGCGTCGGGCACGCTGTGGACGATGGCTCGCCGGAACAGGCCGCAAGTCTCCTCCCGTGCCATCAGGCAGGCGATCGACCCCGCTCCCGCGGAGTGCCCGGCGACGGTGACCAGGTCGGGGTCGCCGCCGAACTCGGCGATGTTGTCCCGGACCCAGGCCAGCGCGGCCGTCTGGTCGAGCAGCCCTCGGTTGTCGGGGAAGCCCGGCACATGGCCGAAGCCCTCGAAGCCGACCCGGTAGTTGCAGCTGACCACGACCACTCCGGCTCGGGCGAGCGCCGCGCCGTCGAAGTCGGGCTGGGCGGAGGAGCCGAAGGCATAGGCCCCGCCGTGGATCCAGAACAGCACGGGCAGCGGGCCGCCGTCCGGCGAGGGCCGCGTCCACACGTTGACGGTCAGGACGTCCTCGTCTCCGGGGCGCCACACCGGCGAGCCGGGCAGCTCCGCCGACTGCGGCGCGATGGGTCCGAAGTCGCCGCAGTCCCGCGGCGTGCTCCAGCCGACGGCAGGCTGCGGCCCGCGGAAACGGTGGCGGCCGAAGGGCGCGGCGGCGTACGGGACGCCGAGGACGACTGCGACGCCGTCCGGTGAACGTCTGCCGCGCACCGGCCCGTTCGTCGTCCGGAATTGCGTCCCTGTCCGTGTGTGGTCCCCCATACGCCACCAGCCTCTCACGGCCCCTTGCGCCGCCGTCCCGCCGATCGGGCCCGGACCGAGTCTCTGATGCTCCTCAAATCGCTTGGCAGGCACGGAACATGGCCCTCAGGCTGATCCACATGACAGGACTCGCGGGACTGAACAAGAAGCACGATCACGTACTGCTCATCCGGGACGCGGACGTGATCGCGGCGGCTCTGCGTGCGGCGCTGGCCGAGGCCCCGCCCGGGGAACGGGCGGGGCTGGAACATGCCGCCGCGCTCGTCGAGTCCACCGCCGCCGCCACCGAGACCGGGCTGCGCGCCTGCTGGGTCCGCTCCCGGCTGGCCGAGGTCGGCTTCACGGGAGACATCGGCTCGGTCGCGGCGGTGCGGGCACTGCGCCGGGCGGAGCCGAAGCTGAGCCTGTTGGCGGCCGTGCAGCTGCAGAAGGACGCGGTGGCCCACCCGGAATGAGCCGTCGTCACGGACCGTCTCGGCGGAGCTCGGCCCTGTGCAGCCGCGGAGGCGTTGCCTCGGCTGCCGGCAGTCACTAATGTCGGGCGGGTGACTGCCGGGTCGGCCATGGGCCATGCACGAGTGGGGTTCCCGGCCTCGGCGTGAGCTCGAGGCGGGCGAGAGCCCCGCCGCCCTTTCCGAGTCCTTCTGCCTGGCGCCCGCAAGCGGCGCCGCTCCCAGCGGATCCCGAGACCCGGAGACACCCCACCCATGTCGAACGACCAGCAGTACCCGTACGCATCCGAACTGCCGTCGGCCTCCGTGCAGTTGAACCACACCGCCGTGTACGCCAGGGACCGGCGGCTCTCGGCCGAGTTCCTGGCGGTGATCCTGGGGCTGGAGGTCGGCGCGCCCTTCGGGCCGTTCCTCCCCGTCGACCTCGGCAACGGCGTGACGCTCGACTACTACGAGAAGCGCGACGAGCCGATCCAGTCGCAGCACTACGCGTTCCTCGTGCCCGACGAGCAGTTCGACAGCATGATCGCCCGCCTGGAAGCGGTCGGGGTCACCTACTACGCCGACCCCGGCCACACCGAACCCGGGCGGATCAACCGGCTGTTCGGCGGTCGTGGCGCGTACTTCGCCGACCCGGACGGCCACAACCTGGAGATCATGACCCGGCCCTACCTCCGCCCCTGACCGACGGGCCGCCGGCCGTCGATCACGTGGACGGCCGGCCGTCGCCCTCGGGCATCCACCTCGCGAGGGCTCGGCGGCCGTCTCGCCGAGGTGGGGTCAGTCCTGGACGGCGAACCGGAATCGGGCCGGGCCGGGCCGATGTACCTGTCTGATCAAGAAGCCGCAGCTCGTTCGTGACTTTGTGCGCATTCGGTCCCGACGGCCACCGGTCGGCCCGAACAACCGTCTAGACCAGCGCAATGTTCATCGGACGAGCCGCTGTCAAGTGACGCCACCCGGCCCGTCCTGTCCCGAAACGGTGTCCCGCATTGAACGTTCACGAGTTGCTCACCCGCCGGTCGCTCGCCGCCTGCACGGCATTCGCCGGGGTCGCGGCCGCTGTGCTGGTCGGCCACGGCGGCCTGCACACGGTGGTCGGTTGTGGAATCGCCAACGACGCCACGCCGTCGCTCACCGCCAAGGACTGGGTGACCAACGCGGACCATGCCGTCGTCGCCACGCCGGTACGGGAACAGGACACCAACCGGCGCGACTTCAAGACGGGACCGGTCCAGTACCGCACCGACCGCACGGTGACGCTGCGCAGGGACAGCGTGCTGTGGTCCAGCGACTCGCCGAAGCGCGCGCTGGGCGAGAACTTCGACATGACGGCAGCCGGCTGGAACGTGTACCGGAGCGGCACACGCACCAAGCGCACGGCCGCCGAGGCGCCCCGTCTGGAGCCCGGCCACACCTACCTCCTGGCCCTGCGCTGGACCGATGCCGGCTGGACCGTCCTCGGCGAAGGCGCGGCGGTGCCCTTCGACGACCACACCGTCGGCCAGGGCGAATGGTGCGGACGCGATCTCTCCAAGGAGGACGTGGCCATGGCGGAGCTCTTCTCCCGCTCCGACGACCACAGCCTGGAAAAGACCCTGAACGGTCAGGACGAGGCGGCGGTGACCCGCGAACTGAAGCGCGCGGTCGATGCATAGCCCGGTACCCGGTCGTACCGCCGTTCCGGAGTTCGTCGTCGACAGCCCGTTCACCGCGCGGTGCTCGTACGGCGCTGATCTGCCAGGCCGGCCGCCGCCGCCCGCGCCGCCGCGGCCCGCCCCAGCACTTCCGCGCTGTCCACGAACTGGTCCACGGCGCCGACCGTCGGCAGTGCCCGGACCGCCGGATCGGTGACGCGGCCGAGCAGTGCCGCCGCGAACCGTCGGCACGGCGTGGTGACCGGGTCGAGCGGATCGGTGAGTTCGCGCTGGTTGTGCAGGGCGGCGACAGCCTCGAACGCGGCCGTGAGGTGCTCTTCACGGCCGTGCCGGTCGGTGGCCGCGAGGGCGGCGGCGAGGACGGGCGTGAGATGGGAGCCCGCGGCGGTGCGGGCGAAGGCGCTGCCGAGCCAGGGGTCGCCCGGCGGATAGTGACGGTCCATCAGGAGGCACAGGCGCATCAGGTCGCGCACGAGACGGGCGGTGACGACGGCCGAGCCGAGTTCGTCGCCCATCTCGCCGCAGTGGCCGACGAGGGCCTCTTCCTGGGAGAGGCGCTGCCACTGACAGGCGAGCACGTGCAGCCACAGGTCGTGCGGATACCAGCGCAGGGCGGCGCGCCAGGGGGCGAGTACCCGCAGGCCGTCGTGGAAGACCGCGCCGGCGGTGACTCCGGCGAGGAGTTGCGTGGGGGTGGCCAGCCAGTCCAGCGGGGTGATGTGCGACGAGGGATCGAAGCCGAGCGTGGCCGCGAACCAGGAGGAGACGTGGGTGACTTCGACCGTCCGGTGGACCGGCGCCTCGGCGGCGCGCGTGGGCCGGCCGTGGAAGGTCTTCGGGAGGTGCTCGGAAAGGTGGTGTCTGATGCGTCCCGCGTGGCGGGAGACGTCCCCGGAGCGGAGGAAGAGCTGGAGGCGCGGGACGCGTTCGCGGTGCGCGGAGTGCGCGGTGTCCAGGCCGAGCACCTCGGAGCCGGAGCCCAGACGCGCGGCGGAATGAGGTATTCCGGGTGCGGCTTCCTCCAGTAGCGGGCGTATGAGCTCGGTGTAGAAACGGCGGGAGAGTTCTAAGCCGGGGATGAAGGGCGGCATGTTCGTGGTGCTCATGTGAAGGGCCTTGCCGATCCGGTGACGATCATGCGCCGGAATCCGGACCCGCGCGGCAAAGTTTTCGGCCGCCCTCGCCGACGGGCTCGAGTCGCACAGCCTCTCGGACCCGCCGACGGATCGCGCCCGTCGCCTGCGTACCGTGGGCAGCCCGAGATGAAGGAGAGTTGACGGAGTTGACCTTGGTGGATCTGTGGTGAACCGTACCCCCGTGCCCGGGGCGCGCCGTGCCCGGCGGCGTCCGCCGGTCCCCGCGCCGCGCGCCCAGGACGGCCACGGTCCGACCTTCCGCGAGGTGCTGCCGGCCTTCGTCAAGCTGGGCCTGGCCGTAGGCCTGTCGGTCGCCGTTCTCGCCTGGGCGCACCGGCTCGGCGTCCTCGGCCTGACTCCGGTCCTGGTCGTGCTCGGTGCGGTCGCCGTCGTTCTCACGCGCTGGCGTCGTGCGGCGGTTCGTCGCCGCCGCGGCGTCTACACCGCCGCGGAGCTCGCGCTCCTGGACGACGACCAGTTGATGGTGGCCGTCGAGCGGATACTGCGGCGCGACGGCTGGGACGCCATCGCGATGCCGAGCCGGGGACGGCCGCGCCTGTACGCGCGCGACCTCGGCGGGCGTCGGCTCGATGTCGTCCTCACCCCGGCGCAGGACGCGGCGGACGACGAGGCCCGGACCCGTCTCCTGCCCACGGACGAGGACCGACAGCCGCCGGACGACGAGGCGATCCGCCTCCTCGTGACCAGGCCTTCGGCGGCCCGCGGCGATGCCCCGCGGTCGTCCCACCCGAGCCACGGCGTTCTGCTCGGCGGCCGTCACGTCCAGCGGTGGGCCGCCGGGACGCCCCTGGACGAGCTGGTCCTGCTGGAGGGACGGGACAAGCCGCAGGGATCCCCGCCGAGTTGAGTCATCGCGTCGCCGTCATCGCCTCGGCGTCATCGCGTCATCAGGTCCCACAGGGCCTTGGCGATGCCGTCGGGGGCTTCCTCGGCCATGAAGTGGCCGCAGGCGACGGTGGTGTGCCGGCGGTAGGGCGTCATGTCGAACAGGCCGAGGGCTCGTATAGGTCGCCCCCTCCTGCAGCCGCACCGAACGAACGCCGTGCCGGACGCGGAAGGCCCGGCACGGCGCGGTCGTGACAGCACGGGCAGAGCCGGGCTGCGTGCCCGATCAGGGCAGCTGACGCAGTACCAGCGCCTCGGCGAAGGGCCTGCCGGTTCGCCGCGCGTACGCCATCCGCTCACGCACCTCGCGCACGGTGCGCGGCCGGTAGCCGGGCCCGCCGCAGCAGCTCTTGTGGAAGCGCACGCCCGCGTGCAGCAGCACGGACAGCGTGCGCCATGCGTCGTCGTCCCGCCGCCGGGGCGCTGCGAAGGCCGACCCCACATGGACCAGGGGTTGCGCGCACTGCGGGCAGACCCGCCGCCGCTCCGGGTCGTAGGGCTGCTTGTACGAGGCCCGGCAGGGCAGGCAGACGTACGAAGTCTTCGCATGAGCCATGCGAACAGCGTAGACGCTCCCTTCGCCGTCCGGGGGCACCGCTACGGCAGGCCCGGAAGGCGTACCGACTGGGCGTGCCGGAACACGTTGCGTGGGTCCCAGAACGCCTTGGCCCGCTGTAGCCGCGCGTAGTTGGCCCCGTAGTAGAGGTGGTGCCAGGGCTGGCCGTGCTCCGGGTCGTTGAACGCGGGGTCGCCCAGGTCGACGTCGGGGTAGTTGATGTAGCAGCCGTCGGTGTTGACGTCGGGCGACTCCGGGGTGGGCATCACGGGCACGCCGCCGGTCTCCGCGTACATGTCCTGGTAGAAGTCCCGGATCCAGTCCAGGTGCGGTGCGGCGATCTCGGGGTTGGCCAGGGCGTCCTGGTAGTCGAAGACACGGTCGAGGTTGGCGTCGTCGTCCCAGGTCCAGTAGGTCTGGTACTGGAGTTTGAGCACGGACGAGCGCTGGGGCACGGCGGTGGCGAACGGCTCGACGTCGTTGACCCGGCCCCCGTAGGAGTCGACCTGGACCAGGGCGTCCTCGTTCGTGTAGCCCGTGGTGAGGTGGTCGAAGAGCACGTCGAGCTGGCGGTCGGTGAAGTTGCCCGTGTGGTAGGCGGACTTGTACTTCCCGCAGCGGCTCGGGCCGGAGCCGTTGAAGTTCTGGGTCGCCGTGAGCCAGGGCAGTCGGGTGGGGACGAACTGGTCGCCGAGCGGAGGTTGTTCGCCCATCGGCAGGTCGAACACGGTCTGCGGGTATTCCGATTCCGGGGCGATCCAGTTCAGGAAGAGGTTGAGCCGCTCGATCGAGTCGGCCCGGGTGCCGTCGAGCTGGACGGCCAGGCCGATCTTGCCCTTGGCGAGGTTGGTCAGCTTGAACAGCGTGAACAGATCGCTGAAGTCGAAGTCGCGCAGGAACGCCGGTCCGCCCTCCCCCGTGCGCTCTGCCACGAAGAACTCGCCGTAGCGCTGCACGAAGGACTTGAACTTCTCGCGGTCCGTCGTGAAGAGGCTCCAGTCCCAGGCGACCGCCCTGGTCAGCACCTGGGAGGGAGGCTCGGGCAGGCCGCGGAACCAGTAGCGGGTGACGACGCCGAAGTTGCCGCCTCCGCCGCCGGTGTGCGCCCACCACAGGTCCTGGAGTGCGGGCTCCGGGGAGTCCTTGCGCGCCACGGTGACCTCGGCGTGCGTCCGGTCGCGCACCGTGACCACCTCCACGGCGTACAGGTAGTCGACCGTGAGCCCGTGCAGACGGGAGAGCAGCCCGAAGCCACCACCCGAGATGTGGCCGCCCGCTCCGACGGAGTAGCAGGAGCCGCCGGGCAGGGCGAGGCCGTACCGCCGGTACAGCTGGGTGACGCTGTGCCAGTTGGTCGCGCCCGCCTCGACGCAGTACGCCTCCATCTCGGCGTCGTAGTGGACGCCGTCCATGGTGCTGACGTCGAGGATGACGGCCACGTCGTCGCCGCACACGAAGTTCTCGTAGCAGTGGCCGCCGGAGCGAACCGTGATCCGGCGCGGCGGCGAGGCGCTGCCGGCCGTGCCGGGGAGGTAGGTGTTGAGCGCGGCGACCACATCGGCGGTGCTCGTGGCCACCACCACGTAGTCGGGACTGGAGACCCACCGCTGGTTGAAGCCCCGGCGGAGCGCCTCGTAGCGGGGGTCGCCCGGACCGACCTCGGTCGGGCCCACGGGCGGGAGATGACGGGGCGCGGCGGGCATGGCGATACCTCCACGGCAGACGACGGGGACGGGACACGGAACACGGAACGCGGGACACGGGACACGGGACACGGAACGCGGGACACGGGACACGGAACGCGGGACACGAAAAAGCAGATCACGAAAGGCTATTGATCCGTCACGTTCCGTGACTCCGCCGTTCGGGTGACGGCCCCGGGCGCAGGGAGCAGAGCGCCGTCACCCCCGCGCGCTCCCGCACGCCTGCCGAGAGCGACTGCTCACTGCACCCATACGTGCGAGCCCTCGCGTGAACCCGTCACCCCGCCGGTGTGCCGGGTCACCCCTGCGCGGGCGCTCCGGCGAGCATGACCCACGCGACCGTGCCCCGGCAGAGGTCTCGGGGGTCGCCGAGGAGAGGAAGCACCGTGAGCGTCAGCCGTCGGACCGTACTTCGCAGGGGAGCTCAGGCGACAGCGATCGGCCTGACCACAGCCGCGGCCCGGGCCGGAGGACCTGCTGCGGCGGTGGCCGAGGCGACCGGGTCCCCGGGCGGCCACATCCCCGATGCCGCGGCCTGGCGCGCGCTCCGCCGCAGCCTGAGCCCGGGTGCGACGCTGTACCGGCCGACGAGCCAGGACTACCGTCTGCTGGCCCTGCCGGACAACCTCCGGTACGCGGGCGTGCTGCCGGCCGGCATCGTCGCCTGTGCGACGGACGGCGATGTGCAGGCCTGTGTGCGCTGGTCGGCGGCGCACGGGGTGCCCTTCGCGCCGCGCTCCGGCGGTCACAACTACGCCGGCTACTCCACCACCCGCGGCCTGCTCGTCAGCCTGCGCCGGATGAACGGCGTGGCGGTCGACGACACCCGGCTGCTGCTCGGCGGCGGAGCGACCAACTCCGATGTGTACGCAGCCAGGGCCGCGAACCTCTACTTCCCCGGCGGACGCTGTCCCGGCGTGGGGGTCGCCGGGCTGACGCTCGGCGGCGGCCTGGGCTTCAACGACCGTAAGTGGGGCCTGACCTGTGACCGGCTCGCCGAGACACGGGTGGTGCTCGCGGACGGCTCACTCGTCCGGGCGTCGGACACCGAGAACCCGGATCTGTTCTGGGCCTGCCGGGGCGGGGCGGGCGGCAACTTCGGCGTCAACACCGGCTTCGTCTTCGACGCCACGTCGGTCGCCGACCAGGTGGCGACGGTCTTCGAGCTGTCCTTCGACCCGAGATCCGCGGTCCCTCTGATGGACGTCCTCCAGGAGATTCTGCGCTCCGACCGCGGCAACGACTTCGACATCCGGATCGGGTTCAAGAACCCCGGCGACGGCACCCCTGCCGTCATCGCCGTGCTGGGCCAACGACTGGGCACGGAGGACGAGTTGCGCGGGCTGCTGGCCCCGGTGCTCGCACTCGGGCCGACCCGGCGGTTCATCGAGCAGCGCCACTTCTGGGACGCCCAGGACCGCCTCATGGAACAGCCCGGACCGGGCAGCGCCACCGCCTCCAAGTCCCTGGTGCCGAACCGGTGGTTGAGCCCGGGAACCGTCGAGTCCATCGTCGAGTGGGTCCGCGCCTGGCGTCCCGGCACACCCGGTAACGCCGGCTACGTCACGCTGTTCGCGATGGGCGGCAGCAGCGGCGAGCCGACCGCCACCGACACGGCGTACCCGCACCGCGACGCCACGTTCGTCATCGACATCGGCGCCCACTGGGACCCCACCGCCCCGTCCGAGGTCGTCCAGGACCTGCTGGCCCAGACCCGTGTCATGCACCGCACCCTGCGCCGCGAGCTGAGGACCTCGGCGGCGTACGTCAACTTCCCCGACCCCGACCTGCGACGCTGGCAGACCGCTTACTACGGCCCGAACTACGACCGGCTGCTCGAGGTCAAGCGCCGGTACGACCCCACCGGCCTGTTCCGCTACGACCAGGCGGTCGGCGTCCAGCCCGGCTGATGCGGCGACGTGTGCATGCGTACAGCGTCCTGGGACAGTCAGTCACCTCTTCACTCCAAGCGGTTCCGACCTTGCTGAAATGCAACAATGCATGGCCCATCCGTAGTATCACTACGAACGACAGGGCAGCAGCAACTGCTGGCGCGGGCTCCCGGCCCGTGGCCTGTTAGGGCCATGAAGGAGCGTGAGGATCATGTCTGACACCACGATCGAATCAAACGGGGTGACCACCCAGTACGCGGCTCAGGTGGCCGGTGACCTGGAGCGCAACCTCAAGGAGCAGGAACTCCTCGCCGCTGAAATCGCCACGCTGCAAGGGAAGTTGGCGGCTCTGGAGCAGGACCGCAGCGTGCTGCTCAACGTCCGGCAGGCGCTCGGCGTCGAGTCCGCTCCGGCCCCGGCGGTACCGGCGCCCCGCGAGGAGGCGGAGGCGGCCCCGACCGACGCTCCCAAGAAGACGACCGCCAAGAAGACGGCGGCCAAGAAGTCCGCCCCGGCCGCCCGCAAGTCGGCCGACAAGGCGGCAGGCAAGACGGCGGGCAAGACGGCCGACAAGGCCGCGGGCAAGCGGACGGACAAGACGCGTACGGCCGCCGCCGAGTCGGCTCAGCCCTCACTGGTCTCCCTCGTCCGCGAGCACCTGGTCGCCCAGGACGAGCCTCGCTCCGCAGCGGAAGTGGCCCAGTCACTGGGGCAGTTGCACCCCGAGCGCGGCATCAAGACGACCGTCGTGCGGACCACTCTCGAAGGGCTGGTGGCCAAGAACCACGCCCAGCGCAGCAAGCAGGGCACGTCCGTGTTCTACACCTCCCCCGACGCCCCGTCGCCGGCTGATGAGCAGCAGCAGGACGAGGGTCCGTCTGCTTGACCGGGTGTGATCAGCCCGTTTCGCCGGTGGCTGCGACCCGGAAGCCGACGGTCGAGTAGCGGCCCGACGGGTCGCGGCCCTCGCCTCGGTAGAGGGCCGTGCAGCTGTTGAGGTTGGCGTACCAGGAGCCACCGCGGATGGCGTTGACCCGCCGGCCCATCTCGCCGCCGTGGGTCGCGGTGATGACGGAGGTGGTCCATTCCCAGCAGTTGCCGCAGAGGTCCAGGACGCCGTCGGCGCTCGCCCCGCCGGGGTAGGCGGTGACGGGGGTGGTGTAGCCGCCGGTGACGGTCAGGGCGTCGTACACATCGGTGTAGATGAAGCCGGTGCGGCTCGCGGTGACGTTCCAGCCGGCCACGGTTCCGGTGCTGCCGATGGAGAGGATCTCGGAGAGCGGGAAGCTCTGGCCGTACAGGTCGGAGCCGGTCGCCGTGTAGGTGGCCAGGTCCGATCCGTGTTCGGCCAGTTCGTAGGCGGCGCACACCGCCATGTAGTTGTAGTCGCTGGTCAGCACGAGGTCGGAGTAGGTGGTGCCGGCCTGGTCGCCCCAGGGGTAGGTGAGGGCGTCGGGGCCGGATGCGGCGTTCTCCCACTCGGCCTCGGTGGGCAGGCGGAAGGTCCAACCGTCGGTGTCCGCCCGGTCGTTGAGCCACTCGCAGTACGCGGTGGCGGAGTCCAGGGAGATCGCCAGGACGGGGTGATCGGCCTTGCCGACGGGGTAGGCGCCGCCTTCCCAGTAGGCGGGGGTCTCGCGGCCGGAGTCGGTGACGAAGTCCAGGTACTGGGCGTTGGTGACCTCGCAGACGCCGAGCCAGTAGGGGGTGTCGATGGGCGAGGACTCGCCCGAGCCCACCGTTCCGGCGACGTCGGCGGCGAAGGCGAAGGACGGGTCGGCGGCGATCTCGGCCAGATCCTGGCCCGCGACTGTCGTCGTGGCCGCGGTCGCTGTCGCAGATGCCGTCGCAGTCGTGGGCAGTGCGGCGGCTCGGGACAGCCGTACGAAGCCGGCCGCACCCGTCAGAGAGAGCAGGGCGAGGAGGGTCCTTCTGCTGAGGCCTGGGGCGGTCGCGTTCATGACGACTCCTGAGGATGAAGGCGTGGCGCGTATCTGCGCTTGGCCGATACTCCATCAACACCCGCAACCTGTCGACACTTTGGCCACAAAGTCTCTCAATGATGAGCTGCGAGCAGCGCAGCGTCGACAGTTTGCACCGTGCCCGTCACCTCACCGGCTCAGACCGGGCCCTAGGGGGCTTCTGATGGATCTCCGTGGGAGAAGGAGCGGCGTTCGGTGCGTGCTCTCGGTGTGCCGGGCGAGAGTCCTCGTAGCGGAGCTAC